>CAWUXI010000094.1:0-14827 GCA_963926405.1 uncultured Flavobacteriales bacterium | reverse complement strand
CCTTACTTCCAATTAGAAAAGGTAATTGATGGTGCTTTTCTAACTGCAGAAAAATTATATGGAATTACATTCGAAAAATTAGATAACATCCAGAAATACCATGAAGATGTAATTACTTATGCTGTTAAAGACAAAGAGGGGAATCATCTTTCCGTTTTCTATGCAGATTTCTTCCCAAGGGCTGGGAAACGAGATGGTGCTTGGATGACTTCTTTTAGCGGTCAAAATAAATACGATGGCATAGACACTAGGCCAATGGTTTCTATTGTCTGTAATTTCACTAAACCTACCGAGACAAAGCCTTCCTTATTGACTTTTGGAGAAGTAACAACGTTGTTCCATGAGTTTGGACATGCATTGCACGGAATGATGGCAAATGGCCATTATGAAAGTTTAAGTGGAACTTCTGTTTATTGGGATTTCGTAGAACTTCCTTCTCAATTAATGGAAAATTGGTGTTATGAAAAAGAGTGTTTAGATCTATTTGCACGCCATTATGAAACGGATGAAATTATCCCAATTGATTTGGTTCAAAAAATTAAAGATAGCGCCAACTTTTTAAGCGGTTATCAAACGGTTCGTCAAGTTGGATTAGGAAGACTGGATATGTCTTGGCACAATTTGCCTTCTATTCCAACCAATAGTGTTTATGAATTTGAAGTAAATGCGACAAAGGAGACGGAACTATTTCCTCCTTCAATAGAAACGAACACATCTTGTGCCTTTTCACATATTTTCCAAGGTGGATACTCTGCTGGATACTACAGTTATAAATGGGCAGAAGTATTGGAGGCGGATACATTTGAATTGTTTAAAGAAACGGGCATATATAACAAAGAAACTGCTACCAACTTTTTAGAAAACATTCTTTCTAGAGGTGGAAGTGAGCACCCTATGGAATTATACAAGAAATTTAGAGGAAAAGAACCTTCGACAAAGGCTTTGCTAGTCAAAACAGGCTTAATTGAAGTATAAACTCACATGAACTTTAGAGTTGCTAGACACACAGATAATTTAGAACCCATAATTACGTTTTACAGAGATTTATTAGGATTGGATATTATTGGAGAGTTCACCAATCATGATAAATATGACGGCGTATTTATAGGCAAAGAAGGATTGAATTGGCATCTCGAATTTACCACTTCAGGTGAAAGCCCTAATCACCAGACTGACCAAGACGATTTGTTGGTCTTTTATTTAGATACGGAAGAAGAATATATTCTTCTTAAGCAGAAATTCAATGACAATGGACTAAGCTCTGTTCAATCCAAAAACCCATATTGGAACAACAATGGCTCGACGTATCTCGACCCTGATGGATTTAGAATTGTTATTGCAATAAAAAAATAGGGTCTGAGTAAATACTATAAATGAAAAGTAAAACCAGATGCTCTTGGTGTGGAAACGACCCTCTTTATGTTGAATACCATGATACAGAATGGGGCGTTCCTCTTCGGGATGAGCAAAAATTGTTTGAATTTTTAGTATTAGAAACTTTTCAAGCTGGATTGAGTTGGATTACAGTTCTTCGAAAAAGAGAAAACTTCAGAAAAGTATTTGATAATTTTGATTATAAAAAGATAGCGCTTTATGACGAAGATAAAATTGCAAAACTTCTTCAAGATGCTAGAATAATAAGAAACAAACTAAAAGTTAGAGCTACTATTTCGAATGCTGTTGCATTTATGAAAATTCAACAAGAATTTGGTTCTTTTAGTAAGTATATCTGGAAATTTGTTAATGACCTCCCAATACAAAATAACATCAAATCAATATCCGAAATAAAAGCTACTTCGGAAACTTCAGATAAGCTAAGTAAAGATTTAAATAAAAGGGGATTTAAATTTGTAGGCCCGACCGTTATTTATGCTCTCATGCAAGCAACAGGAATGGTGAATGATCATGCCATCGATTGTTTTAGGCATAAAGAAGTTCAGGTAGTTTAATTGGTTTCTGTATCCCAGATATACTCGGATATTACACCTCCATTTTTGAAATAGTTTGTACCCCATTTTGCCGAAACTTTTTTGTACTCATCTCCCTTTACGCCCTTTATTATAATTCGCAATATTGTAATTTCAATTACATCTCCTCTTCCGTTTCTTCTTTCGAACATTTTTTCAGTAATCCCCTCCGGATATTGAGTCGCCAACTTTTGTCTATTTTCGTCTACAAACATAGTAGCACTTTGATTTTTAATTCGATCCATCTCATCAGCATTCTTGATTCCTACGTCCTTATTCCTATTGTAGTAATCGCTACTTTCATCCTTTAAACCGTCTTCATAAGCCCCTAAAGCTTCAGCATTTCTTTCTCTTGTATCATCTGCGTCAACTGAAAACTCTGCAATTCTTGTTTCCATTTCCTCATTTGCTACCTCATTGTCGTAAGTCCTATCTGCTCCAAATCCTATTCGATCTCCATGTTCTGTATAATCACCCTGTCTGAAATCTTCCATAGATTTAACATTCTCTTGCCGGTTACCATCAGATTCACTGGTAAAATCACTAATCCTAGTTTCCATGGTCTCATTTGCTAATTCATTGTCGTAAGTTCGATCCGTTCCAAATTCGATTCGATCGCCATGTTCCGTATAATCACCCTGCTGGTAATCTTCCATAGATTTAACATTCTCTTGCCGGTTACCATCAGATTCACTGGTAAAATCACTAATCCTAGTTTCCATAGTCTCATTTGCCAATTCATTGTCGTAAGTCCTATCTGCTCCAAATCCTATTCGATCTCCATGCTCCGTATAATCACCCTGTCTGTAATCTTCCATAGATTTAACATTCTCTTGTCGATGCTCATCAGATTCACTGCTAAAATCACTAATCCTAGTTTCCATAGTCTCATTTGCCAATTCATTATCATAAGTTCTATCCGTTCCAAAACCTATCCTATCTCCATGTTCCGCATAATCACCCTGTCTGTAATCCTCCATCAATTTAACGTTCTCTTGTCGATGCTCATCAGATTCACTTGAAAAATCAGCAATACTAGTTTCCATAGTCTCATTTGCCAATTCATTAACATAAGTTCTATCCGTTCCAAAACCTATCCTATCTCCATGTTCCGTATAATCACCTTGCTTGAAATTCTCCATAGATTTAACATTGTCCTGTCGATGGCCATCAGATTCAAAAATAACTTCATTTATCTCAGTAATTAAGTGTTCTTGTTCTTCAAAAGTATTGTAGTTTTTATCTAGGGTAATTTCTTCAAGAATAGATTTAATTGCAAATTCCTTTTCTTTAAAGTGCTCCATCGATTTAACATTATCTTGACGGTGAATATCTGAATCAACACTAAAATCATTAATCCGTGTCTCCATTGTTTCATTTGCTTCACCGTTATCGTAAGTAACATCTTTTCCTAAATTAATTTTGTTGTTTAAACTCTCATCATTTTTATCCATATAACCAACCATATACTCAGCATTACTTTCACGTTGAATATCTGCATCTTTAGAAAACTCAGATATTCTGGTTTCCATCTCCTCATTTACAGCATTAATTTTATCTCCCAATTCATGCTGATTATCAGTGCTTGTTTGCAACCTTAGCGCCTCAACTTCCTTTCTCTTTGTAATAGTTTCAGCATTTACATCATTAGCATCAATTCTACCACTGGTCATCATAAACTTAACATCAGCTTCTGTATACTTTCCTGTTACCTCTTCTCCATAAAGGTTCCCAATAAACTCAGCTGGTTTCAATTTATCTTGCTCTAATTTTGCTGCCGCCAACTGAACTAATAATTCATTTATCTCATCAATCTTCTTTTGGGGATAGGGTGAACTTGGATTAATATTTAGAGCGCTGTTAAATGATTTCAAAGCACTGCTATACAATTCTTTCTCAAATTCAGAATTCCCAGATTTGATATAAGAAGAGTATAAGCTATTTTGTTTATCCTTCTCGGCAATTAAATCATTAATCTTTTTTATCTGTTTTGGCGGGTAAGAATCTCCCGGCTTCATACTTTTAGCCCGCTGATAAAGCTCTTTAGACTTCACATAATCGACTTCTCCAAATAATTTATCGGCTACATCAATAATTTTTTGGTATTGTCCATCAACCTCATCTTCCAAAGCAGTTTTCATTTGGTTATTAATCCAGTTAATTTGTTCCTGTGGATAAGATTCTGAAGATTTAATCTCATTTGCTTCTTTGTACAATTGTTTTGCCGGATCCCAATTTTCAGCATCCCGAGCAGCATCTGCCAGCGCTATTTTATCACCGTATTTTTTATCTAATTTGTTGCTTTCTAATAAATCCTTTAACTTTCCTTCAATAATATTAATTTGTTTTTTTGGATAGTCACTAGGCAAAAGTGCCAATGCTTTCTCATAATTACTTTTCGAATTTTCCCAATCTTCAGCGGTAAATTCTCCATCAGCCTTATGTATTAGCTGATCATATACCTCCTGCTTGTCTTTCCC
Organism: uncultured Flavobacteriales bacterium; assembly: GCA_963926405.1. Lineage (GTDB taxonomy): Bacteria > Bacteroidota > Bacteroidia > Flavobacteriales_D > Parvicellaceae > CALSMU01. Next base: position 10,380 of record CAWUXI010000094.1, on the reverse strand, counting down.
TTCATTTATTTTATTATCAATTTCTGCTATTTGATCTTTTGGATACTGTTTATCTACAACTCCTAATGCCTTCGTATATATACTTCGAGCACTAGTCCAGTTTTTAGATTCAAATTCATTGTCAGCCTTGGCAATTAAAGAGCTATACTCCTTTTCTTTATGAGCGTTTGTTAAATTATCTGCTAGTATTTTTTCAATTTCCGCTAATTTCTCTGAAGGGTATTCATCCGCCGACTCAAACTTTGTTGCCCGATTATAAAGCTCCGTTGCTTTAGGATAATTTTCATCTAGAAACATCTTATCGGCGACATCAATTATTTTTTGATATTGTTTATTTAGATCATCCTTCAATTGAGATTTCATTTTATCATTTATCCAATCTATTTGCTCTTGAGGGTAGGATTCAGATAACTTTTCTTTATTAGCATCCTTATATAGTTGTTTTGCTGAATCCCAGCTTTCAGAATCTCGAGCAGCATCCGCTTGGGTAATAATTTCATTATATTTACTGTTCAATTCGGTTTTTTTTGCTTCTGCTGCAATTTTCGTATTAACCTCTAATAGTTTATTTCGAGCTACATCATTCTTCGGATATAGTTTAGAGGCTTCAGAGAATGACTGTTTGGCCTTATCCAATTCCAAATCTTCTAGCTGCGTATTTCCACTTGCCATTAAATTATCAAATGCTTCTTTTATTCTTTTCCCCTCTTCATCTGCAGCTTCGTCTGCTTCTTTAGCATCAGCTAACTCTTTTAATTTGGTATCTATTTCTGCTATTTTGTCTTTTGGCAATTGCTCATTTGGAAAAACACCTAAAGCTTCTTTGAAAGTCGATTTTGCCGACTCCCAACTCTCACTTACGAATTCACTAGTTGCCTTTGAAATTAGACTCTTGTACTTCTTTTGTTCTTCTGCTTTATCAGCTAACTCCTTTAATTTGGAATCTATTTCTGCTATTTTGTCTTTTGGTAATTGCTCATTTGGAAAAACACCTAAAGCTTCTTTGAAAGTCGATTTTGCCGACTCCCAACTCTCGCTTCCAAATTCACCAGTTGCCTTTGAAATTAGATTATCGTACTTATTTTGTTGAGCAACATTATCCGCTTTTGCACCAGCTAACTCTTTTGCTTTTGCTAATTGCTGTTTGGGATAAGCTTCATTATTCTTTAAAGCCAAAGCTTCTTCAAACTTTGAAATTGCTTCATCATATTTCTCACCTGTCATAGATAGGTCTCCAGAAGTAACTAAGTTAGTATACTTTTCTTCTAATTCTTTCCTTTGTTTTAGTATAGCTTTAATTTCGGCAATTTTATCTTGCGGTTCACTTTCACTTGGCTTAATCAGCAATGCTTCTTTATACAATTCCTCTGATTCAACCAACTTATTCATATTGAATTGTAAATTGGCTTCTCTCATCTTATCGTTATATTCTTCATATAAAGCAGCGGAATCCACTAATTTTCTTTTATCATTGGCGGCTTTAATCTTTTCATCTGACAAAGAGTCATCAGGCTTAATTCCTTTCGCTTTATTATATTCAGCAATCGCACCATCAAAATCATTTAAGGCGAGTAATTGATCTCCCTTTTTAATGGCTCTATTAAATTCTTCAAATAACTTGTTTTGAGCTTCTAATTCTTCTATTTTTTTTTCTGCATCGGCAATTTTCACTAAAACATTCTCTTCTGACTTGATATTTAAAGCACCTTTATATTTAGCAATAGCATCAAGATACTGTTCAGAACTAATTGCATTATCCCCAGCCTTAACCAATTGAATAAATTTTTGTTCATTCTCATTATCCGCATTAGCAAGAGCTGCAATAAATTTATCAATCTCTTTTTTACGTGTATTTATATATCCAAAATCAAATCCCAAACTCCCTGTAGTTGGATCAATATGTGCTTTTGCAACTGGTCTATTGGTAATAACACTGTAATCAATGTCTGGTTGCTGTTTGATCAAAGAAGTTCCTAATTCATCAAGAAGGGTCTTTTTTTCACCAATATCATCTGCAAAGAATCCCTTTTTAGCATCAATTATAACCGATTTACTAACATAACCTTCCTTACTAAATACTACTTTATATACATACCCATATTCAGCTTCTACCTCTGGGTACTTTCCGGTAGATGCCGTTGAAACGGTTTTAAATGAGACGTCATTCTTAAAAAACTCCACAGATACCCCAGCTAATTTACCGTCTGCAACATTTGTTATTTTTCCAGAAAAGGCAAGAATTGGAACGCTTACTTCTTCTTGTGCATTTACATTACCTCTAACAAATGTTAGAAATGTAATAATTATTAATACTAATGTTTTGGTATACATAACCATATAGTTCAACTGCAATCAACAAATATCGCTAATTATAACGATAATTTGATATATAAATATCATTTTCTTAAACCGATTGTATAACGCATTTTGTGCGAAAACGTTACTTATTTCTGAGCCCTGTTTTCTCTGCTAAAAATAACGATCATATTTTCTTAATTTTTTATTAACTTAATATCAATTTGAAAACTACCTATTATAATAACTCTCTATTCTATTTTCCTGTATTATTTTGGCTCTTGCAAGAATTTCCAATGTAAAAAATTTAACATCTAAAGACTCATTATTTTCCTTTTCCATATTTACTAAAAAAAAATTTATTTCATTTATTTTTTCTTGCGCGTAATTATTTTCAGGATATAGTCTAATCACCCTTTTATACAAGGCTATTGATTCATTATAACTCTCTTTAGCTAATAGCTTATCTGCAACTACAATAATTTTCTTAATGGCACCTATCTCATCACCATCTCTTGACATGGCTATAACTAATAGATCTCTAACACCTAATGTTTCTTCATTAATTAGAATCTCTTCTGCTTTCTTTAGAAAAGATTCTGCGGATTCAAATTTGTTGTGATCAATTTCATTTTTAGCATACTTCAGTAGTTGCTTGAATTGACTTTGTAATTCTTTAGATAAAGTTTCCGCATTTTTAAGGAAAGTGTCAATTTCATTTTTTCGACTTGCAGCAAAAACTTTATCATTCTGAAGGATTCCTGTTTCAGAAGCTATTTCAATTATACCAACCGGAGAATTAGTTATTATATCATAATCAACATATAATAATGCTTCTATCATTTCAATTTCTAAATCTATAACATCATTAGTAAATTTATCACCATAATATCCATTCTTAGCATCAATTGTAATTGTTTTTGTAACAAAGTTATCTTTTGAAAGGGTCAGTTTGTAAACTTCATCATATAACACTGGATTTAGCACTAGAATTCCCTTTGAATTTGTTTTCATTTTTTTCTGCGTCGTTGAGGATTCCAATTCAACAATAAATTCACTTTGATTCTGCTCAGAGAGTAACTTTAGTCTTAATTCAAAAAAACTTGACTGAGCAGAAGCTTTCAATACAAATAATGCAGCGATCAACCAAATAAAATACTTCATAGTTAGACTAATTTTCAAACTCACGATACACCAAACTTTACGATTGGTTCATTTAATTATCTTCTAAAGAATATTAATCATTAACTTTATGCTTTATATTGAAGCAACTATTAGAATATACTAAGCGTCAATAAAGTGATTTCAAAAAGAAAAAATGAAGCTAAAACTAACCATTGCTTTTTTTATCTCAATCTTAGGACATTGTTATTCTCAAGTTGTGATTAACGAATATTCTGGAGCAAACATGAATTCAACCGCAGATAATTACGGTGAATTTGAAGATTGGATAGAGCTTTACAACACAGGAGGGACTAATATCGACATTACTGGATGGTACTTATCGGACAAAGTTACAAAACCTTTAAAAAATTTAGTTACTGGAGGGGTTGTGCCAGCAGGCGGATACCTTAAGGTTTTCTGTTCTGGTAGAGATGAATTCTCCGGTGGAAACCTGCACACATCATTCAAATTAACGCAAACAAAGCCAGAGGAAATATTAATCTCAGATGCTGGAGGAATTTTGGTAGACCAAATACAAATGGTTCCATGCCAGCTTGGACATTCTAGGGGAAGAACTACAGATGGAGCAGCAACATGGGCTCTTTTTACATCTCCAACAATTGCTGCACCTAATGCTAACGCTAAGCAAGAATATGCAACTAAACCATTATTTGATATTCCGTCAGGTATTCAAGGTGCTAATATTAGTTTAACCATTAGTTCTCCTGATGCTAGCGTTTCATTGTATTACACAAATGATGGCTCAACTCCGTCTGCTGGTTCAACTCCTATATCAGGAGCAATAGCACTTAGTACAAATACAGTAATTAGAGCTATTTCAATTAGCAGTGACCCAAACATTCCTTCAAGTTTTATTGAAACAAATACGTACTTTTTTAATATATCTCACACCATGAGAATATTATCTATATGTGGAGATCAAGTTACTGATTTTATAAATAATAATGCTCCGGGTTCCTTCTCTAGTAATTTCAGAGGTGCTTTTGAAATGTTTACATCTACTGGGAATCTTATTGATGAAGGTGAAGGTGAATACAACAAACACGGTAATGATAGCTGGGCATATAATCAAAGAGGAATTGACTTTATCATGCGAGATCAATTTGGTTATAACTATGCGGTTCAAGATCAAGTATTCAAAGGGAAAACTAGAGCAAGTTACCAACGATTAATGATAAAAGCTGCGGCAAATGATAATGTTTCTTTTGAAACTGGCGGAGCATATATTAGAGACGCATATGTTCAATCACTTTCTCAAGTAGGAGATTTAAAAATGGACGAAAGATCTTTTGAGCCTGCTGTTCTTTATGTTGATGGTCAATACTGGGGTCTTTATGAATTAAGAGAGAAAGTTGGAGATTCTGACTTTACAAGCTACTACTATGACCAAGATGAATTGTATAGTAACGGACCTGATAACGTTCAATTTTTAAGAACTTGGGGAGGTACCTGGGAAGAAATGGGTGCCCCAAACGCACAGAATGATTGGAATACACTGGTAAACTTTATCACAGGAAATGACATGAGTATTCCTGCCAATTTTGATTATGTTGATAGCGTTTTTAACTGGGAAAGTCTTGTCGATTATTTTTGTTTGAATAGCTATGTTGTAACAGCGGATTGGCTTAACTGGAATACATCGTGGTGGAGAGGATTAGATCCTATGGGAGATAAGAAAAAGTGGCGTTACACTTTGTGGGATATGGATGCGACTTTTGGCCATTATGTAAACTACACTGGAATTCCAGATCAAGGTGCAACTGCAGATCCTTGCGCTGTTGAAGCTTTGCCTGACCCAGGAGGGCAAGGACATACTGAAATAATGACAGAATTAATGAACAACCCAACTTTTGAACAATATTATATTTCTAGATACATTGATTTGGGAAACACTGTTTTTAGTTGTGATTTTATGATTGGACATCTTGATAGTTTAATTAACCTCATTGCACCTGAAATGCCTGGACAAGTTGCTCGTTGGGGAAGCAGTGTTGCTACTTGGGAAGCAAACGTTCAAACCCTGCGAAACTTTATAACTGATAGGTGTGTTGAAATTGAAACAGGGCTAGTAGACTGTTACGACCTTATTGGACCTTACGATGTAACTTACGATGCTGTACCTGTTGCATCAGGTACAATTAAAGTTAATTCAACCACTCTTAATCAATATCCTTGGGCGGGAACATATTATGGAGGAATAGATATACTCTTAAAAGCAAATGCCAATGCAGGTTACATATTTGATTATTGGGAATCCTCAATTTCAGACCCTCTAAATCCCGCAGCAGATTCAATAGACGCCTCAATAATGATATCTGGAAACCAAACAATTACAGCTCATTTTAGAACGGAAGGAACCCCACCTACTCCAACTTTTGAAGGAGTTTATGTTCCTACTGGATTCTCACCTAATAACGACGGGAATAATGATTTTCTTCAACCTTATATTGGCGGGAATGTAGAAAATTTCTTATTTGTAATTTATAATAGATGGGGAGAAAAAATATTTGAAACAGATGACAGGCTATCGCTTTGGGACGGCAGATATAAGGGTGTAGAATTAAGCACTTCCGTTTTTGTGTACAAGATAAACATTCAATATATGGATGGAACAACCGAAGTTAAAGGAGGAAACGTTACACTTGTTAGAAATTCAAAAAATTAAGAGTGAATAAATTAGCATACATATTTCTTCTAATCATGCCCATTACTTCATATGGACAAGATGTACATTTCGTGCAAACTTCTACTAACCCGCAATTAATAAATCCGGCTACTGCAGGAGTTTTTGACGGCTGGGAAAGAGTAAGTATTTCTCATCGTCAACAATGGCTTTCTGTTGGAAGTCCATATGTTACTTCACAGCTTTCTGCTGACTTGAACCTTTTAAAAAATGAAAATGGGACAAGCAAAGGCTATTTGGGAATCGGGTTAAATTTTTACAACGATGTTGCCGGTGATGCAAAATTTGGAACAAATAAATTTAGCTTAGCGGTTAACGGTATTATTCAAGTTGCAGAAGACCAAACGGCTTCTGTCGCCATTGAAGTTGGAGGAGCACAAAGAAGTGGTGATGTGAGTAAATTAGATTGGGGGAATCAATTTAATGGTCAAGATGGTTTTGATTCTCAAATTGCATCTAATGAAGCGAATATAAGTTCATTTATTTACCCAGATTTTGGAGCTGGAGTTTTTTACAGATTCAATGCTCATAAATCTACTTTCGTAATAGAGGAACTTCAAAATTTCTATGCAGGAGCATCATACTTTCATTTCTCACAACCTGTTTTAAAATATGGTAATGGCGATTTGGATAGCCTTTATTCTAAAATGGTTTTCCATGGCGGAATGCAATGGGATATCCCAGGGTCAAAAGTTGCTTTTGCACCTTCATTCGCTTATTTTCAGCAATCTAAATTTAAAGAAACCCTAAGCACTTTACTCGTTAAATTTAGGTTGCACGAAGGAACTAGGTATACAGGAATGTACTCCGAATCATACTTCTCTATTGGAGCAACATACCGATCTAGTGATGCAATTGTACCTCAAATTCAACTTGAACTAGGAAGTTATATAATAGGTCTTAGTTATGAAATAACAACTTCAAAATTAAATAATGCAGCTCAAGGCGGGTTTGAAGTTTCTTTTCAATGGGCAAATATGAATAATGCTCTTTTCAAAGGAAGAAGAACTAAAGGTTGGAAAAAACCTGCAGCAATGTAAATCTTTACCTTGCCAGCATTTTTTCGTTTCAAATAAAACCCCTTTATATTTCATTAAATTTCTTAACTTTTTTGTATCTTAGCGACTTGAAAACAACCTATTATGACAAAGGATTTATTAAGTGTTTTTGAACCAGGAACAGAGGAAAATTGGTTAAATAAAATCACTTCGGATTTAAAAGGAAAATCTTTAGAGTCTTTGTTTTGGGACTCTGAAATTGGCCCAATAAATCCGATTATTTTTGATTATCAAGATGTTACTTCTGACAACTTTAAACCAAAAGAAAACAACAGTTGGAGCATTAGGCAGCGATTTGACGCTGCTGCGATAGGCGAAAATGAGAAAATTTTATTAGCTCTAAAGGGTGGAGTAAATTCTATTGAGATATGTAATTTATCATCTAAAAACAGTAACGCTATTTTTAATGAAGTCATGCTTGATATTATTCACGTTTATATCGACATTAACACAACTGATCCTAAATCTATTATTGATACATTTTATCACTATTGTTCTTCGGAAAACATTAGCACTGAAAATCTAAAAGGCGGTTTTATCTACGATCCCATAGGAAATGTTGCATTGTCTGGAAATTGGTTGGAAGATGAAAACAAAGACTTATCCTCAATTGCCGAAATACTTCTAGCTGCAGGTAATTTCAATAATTTCTCTATTCTTAACATTAATGCTTCTACCTATTGTAATGGAGGAGCAAATGTGGATACACAAATAGCCTTTGCGATAGCGCATGCAAACGAGTATTTAAACCTGTTTAAAGATGACCCTATTATTCTTGAAAAAATAATTCAAAAAACAGAATTTACTTTTGGGATTGGGACATCTTATTTTTTAGAAATTGCTAAACTGAGAGCCTTTCGGTCTCTTTGGTCAATTATAATTAATCAATACACTTCAATAGAAGATATTAAAACAAAGATTCACGCTATTAATGCGAACTTATACTATTCTAACAAGGATATGTACAACAATCTTTTAAGAGCTACGACATCAGGCATGAGTGCTGTGCTTGGTGGCTGTCACTCACTCTCACTTCTTCCATTTAACAGCAACGCTTCTAACAATGAGTTTGGCGAACGAATTTCAAAAAATATTCAGTTACTCTTTCAAGAAGAAAGCTATTTCAACCAAGTCAAAGACACTTCAAAAGGCTCTTACTATGTTGAATCTTTAATTAGAACCATAAAGAAAAAGTCGTGGAATAACTTTCTTTCCATCGAGAAAACAGGAGGTTTTATTGCTGCATTAAAAAAAGGTGATATTCAGAAACAAATCAAGAAAGAGCTAGAGAAAAAGGTGAATGATTTAAAAGAGGATAAGCGAACAATGATTGGCGTCAATAAGTTTATAAATAAAAATGACACCCATATCGCAGATTCAGAATTGAAAGATAGATTAGAGAACGTATCTATTAATGCCATCCCTCAAATGAGATTAAGCGCCAATTATGAATAAGTATTGTGACATACTTGGCACCCTTAAAACTTATTCAGAAGCTGTATCTAGAACATTGAAACGCTTTAATGTTTTCGAACCACCCTTTATGCTAAGAATGCCTGCTGCATTCACCTATTCTATAAGTGTAACGAAAATCATATTTACCATTCACTTAATATTCAACCGAAAAAAAACTGCTAATGGCGTAATTTTTAGAATAATTCAATTAACAAAACAATCACTTCAACTTACCAAACAAAACTAAGAAGTAGAATGAGAAAAGATTTTACAAATGTAAATATTGAGTCGTCAGAAGATAATACAACAGAATCTTCAGCACATGTTTTAAATTCTCCTGAACAGATTCCTATTAAAAACCGCTATACGAAAACAGATTTAGCTGATGTTACTCACCTAAATTATGTTGCTGGATTACCACCATTTCTTAGGGGACCTTACTCTACTATGTACATTTCTCGTCCCTGGACTATAAGACAATATGCTGGTTTTAGTACTGCTGAAGAATCCAATTCTTTTTACAGAAGAAATTTGGCTGCAGGTCAAAAAGGACTATCTGTTGCATTTGATTTAGCAACACACAGAGGCTATGATTCCGACCACGAAAGAGTAGTTGGCGATGTTGGCATGGCAGGTGTTGCTATTGATTCCGTATTGGACATGAAAATATTGTTTGATCAAATTCCATTGGATAAAATGTCTGTCTCCATGACTATGAATGGTGCGGTACTTCCAATTTTAGCTTTTTATATTGTTGCAGCAGAAGAGCAAGGAGTTGATAAAAAACTTTTATCCGGTACTATTCAAAATGATATTCTCAAGGAATTCATGGTAAGAAATACATACATCTACCCTCCTCTTCCATCAATGCGAATTATTTCGGATATCTTTGAATACACTTCTCAAAACATGCCAAAATACAATTCTATCAGTATTTCTGGATATCACATGCAAGAAGCGGGAGCTACTGCGGATATTGAGTTGGCATACACCTTAGCTGATGGCATGGAATACATCAGAGCTGGAATAAAGTCAGGATTAGACATTGATACTTTTGCTCCAAGACTCTCTTTCTTTTGGGGAATAGGAATGAATCATTTTATGGAAATTGCCAAATTAAGAGCTGGAAGATTACTATGGGCAAAAATTGTAAAAGAATTCAATCCAAAAAATGACAAGTCAATGGCATTGAGAACACATTGCCAAACTAGTGGATGGAGTTTAACTGAGCAAGATCCATTTAACAATGTTGCTCGAACATGCATAGAAGCCATGGCTGCAACTCTAGGCGGAACGCAATCTCTCCATACTAACGCACTCGACGAGGCAATTGCGTTACCTACTGATTTTTCTGCAAGAATTGCAAGAAACACGCAATTGTATATTCAGCAGGAAACCGACATTACAAAAGCGATAGACCCTTGGGCTGGATCTTACTATGTAGAGAAGCTTACAAAGGACATAATGGACAAAGCATGGAGCTTAATTGAAGAAGTAGAAGAATTAGGAGGAATGGCTAAGGCAATTGAGTCTGGAGTGCCGAAAATGAGAATTGAAGAAGCAGCCGCAAGAAAGCAAGCGCGGATAGACTCTGGAAAAGATATTTTAGTTGGAGTTAATGCTTATCAGACTGACAGCAAGGAAGAAATCGACATACTAGAGGTTGACAATACAAAAGTTCGGTTATCCCAAATTGCACGTTTG
>CAWUXI010000093.1:0-20521 GCA_963926405.1 uncultured Flavobacteriales bacterium | reverse complement strand
AATGGTTGTTATGCTCGAGCATAAAGCTCACATGCATCCGCATGTACTGGCTTTTTTATTTTATCACTTCACATGAGCATAGCTCATATTTGCTCTAAAATAAAAAAGCCCAACACTATGTGTTGAGCTTTTTTCGTGACCCCGGCAGGATTCGAACCTGCAACCGCCTGATCCGAAGTCAGGAATTCTATCCAGTTGAACTACGGAGCCAATTTATTTCTTTAATACCCAAGCAGAAAGCCCTACTGTATCTTTTATTTCTTTCTTTGCTTTTTTAGCTTCTTTACGAGAATTATATTTTCCAAACGACACGCGATGTAAACCTTTATTTTGATCTACAATCATTGCTTCATAACCTTTATTTATAAGCGATTCAACCAACTTATCAGCATTTGATTTCTTACCAAAGCAACCCCCTATCACAAAGTACCCTTTTTCCAAAGAAATGGACTCTATGCTAGTATATGTTTCTTTCTCTACAGATGTTGTATCCGCAACAAAAATATCTTCAATTCCTTCTAATGGAATGGTAATAAATTCACTAGAATCATTTAGCAGATCCTGTGCATAGATATCTTCTACTAGATACTCATTAAGCACTTCAGGCAACTCCTCTTTCTCTTCTAAATAAACATTCATCAACTGACGTTTATGATAAGCAGCACTCTTTGTTTTACTATAAGTAAAAGGGTTCAAATCTGAATACTGAAAATTATTTCCGCCATTTAACAAATCTGTTTTCATAGGAATCCATGCAGAATAGAAAACTATTGGAATTAAAACTGCTGCAGCCAACCAATAATTTCTATGACTTGCAGGATTCGTTACAGCAGAAATTGGTATTACCTCATCTTCTTTTTTAATAGGTTTAAGTTTATCCTTGTCATGGATAATTTTTAACGGCTTAACCTTAGTTTCTTTAATTGGCATTTCAATAATAGACGCTTTCTCTATTACAAGAGGAATCGCTTTTACAATTGGTAATCCAAATGACTTTATCAAAAAGTTAGTTGAACTAGGTTTGAAACAAATATTATTAGCTGGATCTAAGAAAAGAACCCCTACTTTATCAATTTCAAATCGTTTCGAGATGGATAAAGCTGCTTTAATCTCACCTACAAATCTGGAAATCTCAATAATAGCTTGCTCATAGCTAATGTTATCCGTTGCAATTATTTTATGCGCAAGCAGACCATCATTATTAGATAAATACTTATTGAAAATCACGGTCTTAGCTGGAGGGGAAACACGACGGGTGGAATCGTCAACTTTTGCAGAAACATAATTAGCTACAAACCCACCAAAATCCGATACAATAACACAATCGTGGTGAAATAGTAGCTCAAAAATATGTTGCTCAATCTTTTTCAAATAATGACTCTTTAACTTCGTGTAAAACAAATATAGCACGAATTTTCCCTTCATACAACAGTAAAACAAAAAAGGTCAAACTTCCGTTAGTTATCGGAATGAATGACCTTTTAAATATAAATATTTTTTTTTACTTCATTTGGAATGTATTCATGAAATCAGTTGTAAAATCACCTTCGTTAAATTTCTCGTTTTCCATCAGCTGTTGATGGAATGGTATTGTTGTTTTTACACCCTCAATAATATACTCATCTAAAGCTCTTTTCATTTTAGTAATCGCTTCTTCACGTGTTTGTGCAACGGTAATCAATTTCGACATCATAGAATCATAATGAGGAGAAATCATATAGTTCGCATAAACATGCGTGTCAATTCTGATTCCATGCCCGCCTGGAGAATGATAAGAAGTTATTCTACCTGGGCTCGGCATAAAATTGTTATAAGGGTCTTCCGCATTTATTCTACATTGGATAGAATGCGCTTGTGGGTAATAATCTTTTCCTGAAATTTTCTCTCCGTTTGCAATTCTAATTTGCTCCTTTACCAAATCTCTATTTATTACCTCTTCTGTAATTGTATGTTCTACTTGGATACGTGTATTCATTTCCATAAAGTAGAATTTTCGGTGTTTATCTACTAAAAACTCAACCGTTCCAACACCTTCATAATTAACTGCTGCCGCTGCTTTTTTTGCAGCATCACCCATTGATTTTCTAAGCTTATCGGTGATAAAAGGAGAAGGAGTTTCTTCCACTAATTTTTGGTGACGTCGTTGAATTGAACAATCTCTTTCAGACAAGTGACAAATATTGCCGAATTGATCAGCTGCTATCTGTATTTCGATATGACGCGGTTCTTCAATGAATTTCTCCATATACATTCCATCGTTTCCGAATGCGGCTGCAGACTCTGCTCGAGCACTATGCCAACCATCTTCACACTCTTTAGCATTCCAACATAATCTCATGCCTTTTCCACCACCTCCAGCGGTAGCTTTTAACATAATAGGATATCCGATTTTTTCAGCTGTTTTAAGGCAATCAGCTAAATCCTTTAACAATCCTTTTGATCCTGGAACACATGGAACTTTTGCTTTAAGCATGGTAGCTTTTGCATTTGCTTTATCTCCCATTCCTTCAATTTGTTCAGGAAGTGCTCCAATAAATTTAATATTGTGCTCTTGACAAATTCTAGAAAAGCCAGCGTTTTCACTTAAAAATCCGTATCCTGGATGAATAGCATCTGCATTTGTGATTTCTGCAGCAGCAATAATATTAGGGATTTTTAAATAGGATTCAGCGCTTGAAGCGGGCCCAATACATACAGCTTCATCAGCAAAACGAACATGCAAACTCTCTACATCTGCAGTAGAATAAACAGCAACCGTTTTAATCCCCATTTCTTTACAAGTACGAATAATACGCAATGCTATTTCGCCTCTATTAGCAATTAAAATCTTTTTAAACATGGTAATTTGCTTAGGTAAATAAAATTACAACTTTAACGTTGCTTTTAAATTGAATCTATTAAGATGGGTCTACTAAAAATAAGGGTTGATCAAACTCAACGGGAGTTGCATCGTCTACCAAAACTTTTACAATTTTCCCAGAAACTTCAGATTCGATTTCATTAAACAATTTCATCGCTTCCACAATGCAAATTGGATCACCTTCTTTGACAAAATCACCAACCTCAACAAAATTATCTTTATCAGGTGATGAAGAACGATAAAATGTTCCTATCATTTGTGATTTTATAGTAATATAATGTGCATTATCATCTGTTACCGGAACAAGCGCAGCAGTTGGTACTGTATCCGCTAATGGTGCAGAAACTTGCGGAATCATTGACTGAGTTGGTGTTGCTTGCATTAAAGGAGACTGCTGAACTGGGTCAGGAGCAAAATTTGACTTTTTCTTTGCCATATAATCTGACTTGATAAGGATTTTAAAATCTTTATGCTCAATTTCTACTTCATTTACTCCCGAACGAGAAACAAATTTTATTAAGTCTTGAATTTCAGAAAGTTTCATATAATAAGGTTCTTTTTATTTGGTTTAGGAAAGGCTAAGGTATAAAAAAATCTGAATGGAAGTAAATCCCATTACAGATTTAATAGATAAATAGCAATCCTTTAAATTTTCTAGATTAATAAGCCCATTTAAGGTAAACAGCACCCCAAGTAAACCCCCCCCCGAAAGCGGATAAAACGACATTATCCCCCTTCTTTAGTTTGTCTTCCCATTCCCATAAACATAATGGAATAGTTCCAGCTGTGGTGTTGCCATACTTCTCAATATTTACCATAACCTTTTCTTTTGGTAAGCCCATTCTATTAGCCGTTGCATCGATAATCCTTAAATTTGCCTGATGTGGAACTAACCAATTAATATCATCACTTGTAAGGTTATTTCTTTCCATTATTTCGGCAGATACATCAGCCATATTGGTTACCGCAAATTTAAAAACCGCCCTTCCCTCTTGATAAACATACATTTCAGGAGACCCTACATTTTCTTTTGTTATAGGCTCCATAGAACCCCCAACTTTTTGAATTAAATATTCTCTACCAGATCCATCTGCTTTCATAACCGAGTCTTGAATACCCAGGCCTTCTTCATTTGCTTCCAACAGAACTCCACCTGCTCCATCTCCAAAAATAATACATGTATTTCTATCACGATAATCAATTATGCTTGACATTACATCACCTCCAATTACAATTACCTTTTTTGCTTTTCCATTTTCTATATACTGCTGACCAGAAGTTAATGCAAACAAAAACCCTGAACAAGCAGCACTAACATCATAACCCCAAGCATTTTTAGCTCCTGATTTATCACATATAACATTGGAAGTACTTGGAAACCTGTAATCTCCTGTAATTGTCCCAACAATAATCATGTCAATTTCTAAAGGGGAAATTCCTCTTTTTTTACAAATACCAGTAACAATTTCGGCGCCTAAGTCAGACATTGCTTGCCCTTTAGCACACTTCCTTCTCTCCTTTATTCCTGTTCGAGAAACAATCCATTCATCATTGGTATCTACCAGTTTTTCTAAATCTGCATTGGTTAGCTTGCCTTCTGGAACTGCTCCATGAACTGCTGTTATTGCTGCCGTAATTTTACTCATTCAAATGCTTCTTTTATTTTAGATGCCAGTTTTGCTTCCGTAACATCTTTTGCCAAAATTAACATATTCTTAATAGCTTTTGGACTTGAGATACCATGACCTATCAACACATTGCCGTTAACACCCAAAATAGGAGTGCCGCCATATATCTCATAATTAAATCGACTAAAGTACTCATCTAAAGAGCCTTTCTTCGCCATAATACCATATACTGCTTCTGCTTGTTTCAGTACTACATTCCCCGTAAAACCATCGCAAACAACAACATCTACGTCATCAGAAAATAAATCTCTACCTTCAACATTCCCCACGAAATTAAAGTCTTTCGATTCTTTCATTACCTGATAAGCCGCCTGAGAAAGCAAATTTCCCTTACCTTCTTCTTCTCCAATATTTAATAATCCAACTTTTGGATCCTTAATCCCAAAGACATTTTCTGCATATAACGACCCTAATATTCCAAATTGGTATAAAACATCAGGCTTGCAATCAGCATTTATTCCAACGTCTAAAATTACTCCTACCCCACCATTATCCTTTGGTAAAACGGATGTAATACTTGGACGTATAATTCCTGGAATTGGTCTAATGGTGTACATTGCCCCAACAAGCATTGCTCCAGAATTACCAGCACTTGCAAATGCCTGAATTTCCTTTTTTTGCAATAAGTCAAACCCTTTTGCAATGCTAGAATCTAGTTTTTTTCTGTAAGCTTTTGCGGGATGCTCTTCCATCTCTATAACTTCAGAAGCATGTACTAAATCAAAAAGAGAAGCGTCTATAGCTTCTCTTTTAAGTATTTCTTCAACCTTCGATTTATCCCCTATTAAAACAAGGCGAACATCATCCGAAAGTTCTTTTTGTGCCTCAATCGCTCCGAGAACAGCAGCCTCAGGAGCAAAATCACCACCCATAATATCTAACCCGATTTTCATCGACAAAATGTAATAAGAATTTTTAAAAAATCCCTATTTAATTAAAGCGCCAATTCTTTTTCCATTACTACTTTCCCTTTATAGTAAAGTTTTCCTTCAGACCAATGTGCTCTGTGGTATAAGTGCGCTTCACCAGTAGTTGGGCAAGTAGCTATTTGCTGCGTAGCTGCTTTGTAATGCGTTCTTCTCTTATTTCTTCTCTGTTTCGAGATTTTTCGTTTAGGATGTGCCATTATATATGGTTTTTAATTCTTGTTAATTCTTATTTTTTAATTCCTTCAATGCTGCCCATCGAGGATCGACATTATCATTTTCTTCACTTATACTTTCCGAATCCATATTCGGTTCCTCTGTTAACAAATACTGACTAACGATGTCCTTTATTTTATCATTACAACCTCCCTCCTCATGCGTCATTTTAGCCGGAACACAAAGGTGAATAAATTCATATATAAAACGTGCAACGTTAATCTCGTAATCAGATAATGGAATTGTAGTAATTTCATCATCTGAACTGGCAAACCCCTCATCTGAGAATTTACAAATTTGTCTAAAATCATTACTAATGTTTAACGCGAGAGGATCCAAACAAACATCACATTCGACATTTAGCATCCCTTTTATTGAAAACATAAGCACCAACATAGTACTTGATTTTTCCAATTGCAATTTAACATCTATATCCCCATCCTCTAAAACAGAGTCTGCGTTTATAAAATTTGTAAAGAACTCTTTTCCAATTTTATAGTTAAACTCATGAATTCCTTCCTTAAGCGCTACAAATGAAATATTATATTTCTTAAGATTTTCAGCCATGAATCCAAAAAATTGAGGGCAAAGATAAAAAAATATGTTTGAATATAAAAACTTATCCGACTTCCGTAAACAGATAACTTAATAATTGTTGTTTTCAACGTTCTATTTTATTTATTTTAGATCCTTATGGGATTAGAAGAATTGGGGTATTTAGGATTGTTTATTGCAGGGTTTTTAGCTGCTACAATTTTACCATTTTCTTCAGAAAGTCTTTTGGCTGTTGCTCTTCTGAATGGATATGACCCAATTATTTGTTTAATAACGATAACCACTGGAAACTGGCTTGGAAGTATTACAACCTATGGAATTGGCTATCTAGGAAATATTGAATGGATTGAAAAACATTTAAAAATAAATCGAGAAAAGATAGAAAAAACTAAAAGTTACCTCATTAAATATGGAGTATTTCTCGCTTTATTTGCGTGGATTCCTATTATCGGAGATCTTTTTGCCTTAGGCCTAGGCTACTTTAAGATCCGCTTTGTTCTGACAGCTATATTTATGTTAATTGGCAAGTTTTTTAGATATTTATTGATCGTATACCTTTTCAATTAAAGCGCATATAATCTTCTGGGTTTAAGGCTGTTCCCTTATGCCAAAGCTCAAAATACAAATGCGGCCCAGTGGAAAGTCTGCCAGAATTACCAATGATAGCAATTGGTTCACCTGCCTCTATAAACTCACCCACCTTCTTTAACACAAACGAATTATGCTTATAGACAGAAATTAGGTTGTAATTATGTTGTAAACAGATAACATGCCCATTTTCGGGAGTCCAAGCGTTAAAAACAATAGTTCCGTCTAAAATTGCCATAACAGCCTCATCTTTTGGAGCAACTATATCTACGCCAAAATGGCCCTCCTTTAAATTAAAGGACCCAGATACGGAGCCATTAATAGGGGTATAGAAAAAGACTCCGTTCATTTCATCATTCTGACTTACATTCCCCTCCTTATCATGCAGCTCATACTTCTCTCTTAAATCGATTTTAGCCCGCAATAAGCTATCTTTTCCAGAGGTCGAAAAATCCATTATCTCGTAACTAGTTGAATCTCTATCGTAAGTTGAATCTTGTGAAGTAAGATCCGAAGGAACCTCATCATTAAGAATAGTAATTAAATTTTGAAAATATAATTCTTCAATATTTGATTGGTGCTTGACCTTTTCCAGATACTTGATGTTTTCCAAATCGATTTTCCTCAATCTCAATTCATTACTTAAATCAGGCATTCCTGGTATAGATTGCTTTAGGGGTGTATTAGCAATTATTAAATAAGTGCCGAGAATAACTAGTAAAGTAAAAAAAGAAAGGAGCACAAAAGCATTAAGAGGAGAAAGCGTAAAATGTCTTTTCTCTTCAAAACTTTCAGCATTTACCACAACAACACGAACCTTCTTGCTAATACGCTGAAATAGTGATAACTCTTGGTCTTTTTCTTTTTTAGATTTAGCCATTGGTGACTACAAATATTACTAAAATCATTTAGGTATCCGCTATTCCTAATAAAAAATTAACGCTTTTAAATGAAATAAAACCTTGGGAAACAAAATAAATTTGACAGATTGTAGTTATTATTGCACGTTTCAAATTCCTTAGTGAAGGTTATCAAACCATATAAAGTCTTAGCATCCATTTTATTAATTGGAGTAATAGCATCTTTTAGCTGTAGCACTGAAAAAGATGCATGGCTAAATAGAAGTTACCATAATACTACTGCTAAATATAACGGATATTTTAATGCCGGAGAAATAATTAAGGAAGCAATGACTAATTATTCTGACTCTAGAGTGGAAAATTACACTACAATTATTCCCGTTTATGAGTATGCAGATGAAATTGGATCAAAATCACTTTATGCCCCAATGGATACAGCAGCGGCTAAATGTGAAACTGTGGTAGGTAGACATTCAATGCCTTCCATTAAAAAGGGGCAATTCAGAAAGACGGAGTGGTGCAGGTGGATTGACGACAATTGGATGGTAATTGGTCAGTCTAAATTTTACAAAAGAGACTTTGAGAAAGCATTAAAAAGATTTGTTTACATCGAAAGGCAATATGCTAAAGAGCCAATAAACTATACAAGTATGCTCTGGCAAGCAAAAACGTATATTGAACTTGAAGAGTATGAAGAAGCTGAAGAGATTTTAAAAAAACTAATTGAGGGGGAAGAGAATCTTACGCAATTACTTGAAGAGCAAAAAGAGGAAGAAAAAAAGCAAAAAGAGAACTTGAAATCTCGCTCTAAGTCTAAAAACAAGAGTAATTCTGATCAAGAAGATAATAACCCACCCCCCTTTCCGAAAAATTTTGATCGAGAAATCGCTCCCATATATGCCGATTTATTTTTAAGACAAAAAAAATATCCTAAAGCAGTAGAAAAATTAGAAGTAGCTATTGAATTAGAAAAAAATAGACAATTTAAGACCCGCCTTATTTTCATCCTTGCCCAGGTTCAACAAGAACTTGGAAATGTTCAAGCATCTAGTCTGTATGAACAAGTTGTAAAGTTGAATCCAAAATATGAAATGGCTTTTCAAGCCAAGATTAAACAGGCCTTAGCTTATAGTGGAGGGAACAATAAATCAATAAAGGCACAGCTTTTAAAAATGCTGAAAGATGATAAAAATACTGAGTATTTAGATCAAATATATTTTGCGTTGGCCGATATGACTTTAAGAGAAGGAGATCGTCCTAAAGGCATTCAGTATTTGGAACTTTCTGTGCTTGCAAGTAGCTCAAACAATGATCAAAAAAGTAAATCTTTTCTTCGTTTAGGTAAATTATATTATGCTGATAAAAACTACATAAAAGCCCAAATATACTATGATAGCACCATGACTGTTTTGCCAAAAGAACATGAGGAATTTGAATTGATAAAGCTTCAAAACACAAGTTTAACAGAGTTGGTTACCCAGCTTGAGATAGTAAATAACCGAGATAGTGTTAGTAAACTATGTGGGCTTTCCGAAAAAGATTTGATCACGAAAATTGAAGATTTAATTCAGAACCAGAAAGAAGAAGACGCCAGAATTGAGGAAGAAAACAATTCCATAGCTCCAATGCCATTTGGAGGAAATACTGCTGCTGGTTCTGGAGGGAAATTTTGGGTATGGGACAATAATCTACGAGGAAAAGGATTTAATGATTTTAAAAAGGCATGGGGAACCAGAAAACTAGAAGACAATTGGAGAAGAGTAAATAAAAACAGTAATTCAGCAAGTGAAGAAATAACAGAAGGAGAAGATGGCGCTCTAAAAGATGAATACAATATTGAGTTTTACATGAAAAACCTTCCTTGTGGAGACGATGGAAAGCTATTAACTTCTGCTAACGAAATGATGGATGCTCTTTACGAAATTGGAACAATCTATCGCGTGAAGTTAAACGACCCAAATGCAGCAAAAGAGACTTTTACTGAATTAGTTGGTAGATTTTTACCCAAACAAAAAGCGGTCTCTGGACTTTATCAATTATATCTATTAGAAATTGGAGAACAAAAGAAAATGCACAAAAACACAATTATTAATGACTTTCCAGAAAGTGAATACGCAAAGTTAATTCTTAATCCTAATTACAAGCAAGCAGAGCAGTTGGATAAAGACAAAGATAAGCTTGAATACGCTGATACTTACCAAGAATATGAGCGCAAACAATATGCTGCAGTAATAATTAATTGTAACAAGGTAATTAATACAGACACCACTAATGCATTCCTTTGCAATTACTACTATTTAAAAGCACAAGCTGTCAGCGGAAAAAACTCTGGACTAGACACACTAGGAATGCTAGAAGGTGCATTAAGTGACGTTGTAGAACACTGCGAAGGGCATCAGGTTTACGCTACCGCAAAGGCTGCCTTGGACAAAATAAGAAAAACAAATTCTGTTGAAGAGGCCAAAGAAGGAAAAAGCACTTATATTTTCGATCCAGAATTGAAACACTTTTTTGTACTAATAATCCCCAATGAATCAGGAAAAACAAAAGATGCTAAAATGAAATTATCCAACTTTAATTCTACTTCATTTTCAAACAGTAAACTAAAAACGACGAGTACTTTCCTAGATGCCGAAACACATATTGTTTTGGTAAAAGAATTTAAAAACAAAAAAGCTGCTGATGATTATTACTTAGCATTTAAAGTAAATAAAGAGCAACTGAAATCGCTCAACGAAGCCTATCCATCTTTTGTTATCACCAACAAGAACTATGCATCGCTAATGATCGAAAAATCCCTAGATGATTACCTAGCTTTTTTCAAAAAAAACTACACGAAAGAATAGGGTTTCTCTATTAGCCGATATAGCTTGAAATTGTCGCCAAAAAAAACTACCTTCGCATTAAAGAATCGCTAATATGTTTAAAGGAATCAAAGATACCATGGCAGTAAAAAACGTTAATTCACCAGACAAGTTAAATCGAATAGTAGAAGGAACTTCTATTGAGGGAGAAATAATATCGGAAGGAAACATTCGAATTGACGGTAAAGTAAAAGGAACGGTATCTACTAGAGGAAGATTAGTAATTGGCCCTGAAGGAAGCGTTGAGGGGAACATAATTTGTTCTAATGCAGATATTGAAGGAGTTCTTGTAGGAACAATTAAAGTAAGCGAATTACTAACATTAAAAAACACTGCAAAACTACAAGGAGATATCGTAACATCGAAATTATCGATTGAGCCAGGAGCTGTATTTGGAGGAACCTGCAGTATGGGAGGCGTTGTAAAAGACATGCCGAAATCTACCGGAGATGTTGCTTCAGAAGTGCGTAGAGAAGAGAAAACTGCTTAACGGATTAGTCATCAAGATTAAGTTGCCAATAAACAATAAAGTAAGGGGAGTACTTGTAATAATTGCAGGTTTTACTGGTGGATATATTTGTGACAAGCAATTTCAAAACAATTTTCCAATCTTCAAGATCGCACTACCTATTATGGCCCTAATGATTGCATACGCTATGAACAATATCTTAAATAATGAAGGAGAAGAAGAAGATTAATTTATTCGTCAGGTTTTCATCTGCCGGGATTCAAATGGCCTTATTAATTATTGTTGGCGCTCTAGGCGGTCAATATCTGGATGAAAATAGCGGAAATGGAAAGCCAATTTATACTGTTATTTTTTCATTATTTGCTCTAGCAATTGGTCTTTATCTTATCATTAAAGAAGTTTTGAATATTACGAAAGAAGACTAATTTTACTTTATGAAAAAAATGATTCCGCTGTTTTCATTTGCGCTAGTCCTTTTTGGACTGCATATAGCTATCATATATTTATTGCTTGAAGGCCAAAGCTTGCGTTTTATTTTAGCAACACATGCTTTTTTATTTTCATTTTTATTGGCAGGAAACTTAGCCATGCGCAAAGTAAAATCAATAGATCCAAAAAAAGTTGGAATGACATTTCTAACGATTACAGTATTTAAAATGCTCTTCTCAATTGTATTTATTTTTGTTATAAAACAAAATTCTAGTTTAGATAAGAACGAAATTATATTTAACTTCTTTGGTGTATTCTTTCTCTATCTTATATATGAAGTTTTTACAGCTATTAAAGAGTTAAAATAACCCTCCGTACTAGCTTTTATATATTCTGACATAAATAGCTGCTAAATACAGAAATAGGACTTACTTTTGCCATGTGAATAAGATTTACTAATATTACAATACAGATTTAGAATATTTAATTAAAAAGAATAACAATGAGTTTAAAATCAATTTTGGTCCCAACGGACTTTACTAAAGAAGCTCACACAGCTATTAACCATGCTGTAGAATTAGCAAACACAATCAACGGAGAAGTTATATTACTTCATGTTGTAGAAAATAAAAATGATGTAGAGCCTGCGAAAGCTAAATTAGCTGAAGAACAAAAACTTGCGAATGAAATGGAAGGAAGTGTTCCTGTAAAAACAATGATTCGTATTGGGAATATTTTTAATGATATAGGTGATGCTGCTGCTGAAATAAACGCTTCTTTGATTATCATGGGAACCCACGGGGCTAGTGGATGGCAAAAAGTTGCTGGAAGTCACGCACTTAAAGTTGTAACAAATTCTTCGGTACCTTTTGTCATTGTACAAAATGATTTGATGCATGTAGGAGGTTATGATAAGATTATGATTCCTTTAGATTTGCATAATGAAACAAAACAGAAATTAGAAATCGTTGCTGATATGGCTAAATATTTTGGTTCTGAAGTGCACATATTTACGCCAAAAGAAACAGATGAATTTTTAAGTAACAAACTGAATGGAAATATTGCTTGGGCTAAAAAATACCTTGCTCAAAAAGGGATTAAAAGTGCAACTCATGTTTCTGAAAAAGGGAACTTTGTTAAAAACATGATTTCTACAGCACAAGACTTAGACATTGACTTAATTTCTATAATGAACCTACAAAAGAATTCATTAATGGGAATGTTTGGAAGTAGTTACGAGCAGTCGATTATCACCAATGAAGCGCAAATACCAGTTTTATGTGTTAACCCTAGAGTAGTTTCTAGTGCTGGAGGATCTGTCTTCTCAAGGTAGGAAGAACACTATTTAATACAAAAAAAGCCCGCGATATCGCGGGCTTTTTTTGTAACTTTATTTTACTCCGAATTACTTTTTCAATTAAAAAGACAGTTCTCTTCATTTTCATAATTCCATCACTCAATTTCTTCTCACAGGAGATGTTTGCAAAAGCAGTAGAAAATAGAAAAGGAAAGACCTCTGACTTTAAAGAACTATAACTGAGATATTCTGTTCAGGATTGCTTCATCAAATTTTGTGAGGAAAAACTCCCTTTGAAGAAAATGAAAAAGCAAATTGACTTAGGATTGACTATTACCTATGGAGTGAGAGATAAGGAATGGGGGTTAGATGGCTTTAATCTAGTGTAGCAATACATTTTAATTCAATTGATATAGGAGACGGCAAGGCACTTATCTCTACTGTAGTTCTGCAGGGTTGATTGTCCTTAAAGTATTCGGCGTACACTCGGTTATACGTTTTAAAATCTCTTTTCATGTCAACCAAAAAAGTTGTAACATCAACTAATTTATCCCAACTAGAGTCAGACTCTTCCAGTATTAACTTTACATTCTCAAAAACAGAACGACATTGAGCTTCAAAATCGAATGTTTCGTAATTCCCGTTTTTATCAAACTTTAGCCCTGGAATATTTGCTTCTTCACTTCCTGAACCTGCAGCTCTCGGACCTACTCCAGACAAAAACAATAAATTACCGACCTTTCTCGCATGCGGATACAACCCCATTGGTTTCGGTGCTTTTTGTGAATTAATTTTGTCGTTTTCCATGTTTTATTTTTTGATAATTACAACTTCAATTCGGCGATTAATATCTCTCCCCCATCTATATTTATTAGATGCTATTGGATTACCTGAACCACATCCTGAATAATAAAGCCGATCGGCATCTATACCTCTTTCAATCAGGTAATCGTGCAATGCCTTTGCTCTATTTTTTGAGAGTACAATGTTTTTATCTTCAATCCCAGATTTATCCGTATATCCAAATACTTCTATAGATAACTCAGGATTTCCTTTAAGTATCTGTGCTAAAGTATCGGCTTGGAATATAGAAGATGGCGTTAGTTCAGTCATGTTTGGTTCAAAAAATATATGTTTCAAAATAAGAGCTTCTCCGATTTCTTTTTTCTCAAAGTCAATTAATGATGAATTGGCATGCCTTTCAAAAGAATCTTCCTCCGGAGCTTGAGATTCATCGACAAGATTTGTCAAGGACTCCGCTTTTTTAGAAACAACCTTTACTTCTATTCTTCTATTAGCTTCCCTGCCATCTTTCGATTTATTGGAATACGCTGGTTTCGCAGATCCATAGCCAATATGAGAAATTCTATCCGCCGATATGCCTTTGGATATAAGATAATCATACACAAATTTGGCTCTGCTTTTTGAAAGTTCTTTATTCGATTGCTCATTCCCAGATCGGTCAGTATGACCGCTTATTTGAATTTTTAAATCTGGGCTTTTTTCCATAGCAGAAAACAAATTTATCAAATCTTCATTTGTGTTTGGGGAAAGAAAAGTTGTTTTCCCTGGGCCAAAATTAACATGGGTAAGAATTAAAATTGTATTTAAAGGAATGGCTTCTGGAACAACAACAAGATGTTCAATACTGATATGAAGCATCGAACTATCGATAAACTCAGGCATAGGCGCGCAGATTTTATTTCCTAATGAATCTTCCAACCTAAATTCTGGGTAGGGCTCAAAGTCCATTATTTTTTGTCGAATCG
This sequence comes from uncultured Flavobacteriales bacterium, assembly GCA_963926405.1. GTDB lineage: Bacteria > Bacteroidota > Bacteroidia > Flavobacteriales_D > Parvicellaceae > CALSMU01. Next base: position 6,000 of record CAWUXI010000093.1, on the reverse strand, counting down.
AATTATATCGAGGACTTGTATTTGCCCCATCTGTTCCTAAATCCCAATATGCTGTAGCGTCTAAATCAGAGAACCCACAAAACTGTTTTAATATTACTGCCGAGATAAAACCAGAAGCATGCCAACCGTTCCAACAATGCAAGTATACAGGCCCTGTATTTGGATCTATAGCACTGTTGTAAATTAACCCTAGCATTTCTTTAATATGCTCGTTATCGTAGTAATCATACTGAGAATACTCCATTTCATTTTGAGCCTCGTTAACGCAATCACACGTTTCAAATTCCGGAGCACTATCCCAATTCTGCTTATACAAATAAATCGAATGGGAAAAGCCTTCTTTACATAGATTCGAAATACCATCATCCGGTAGAGGATTATGGTTGTTACGCTTATTTGTTTTATGGTAATAATTATTAGCCCCTCCTCTATATGCAACTCCATGAAGAATGGTTCTCATGTTTCGTGTACCGTATAAACTATCAAACCCATTACCGAAATTATCAATCACCTTGTACATTAAATCAGGTTCTTTATATCGCTTCACGTAATAAGCACTTTCTAATAAAAAGGTAGGGTTATACAATTCATCTTCAAAAGTGATTGCCGGACAAATTTCGGGAAAGTCTATTTTGGAAAGTTCTTCATACGTATACAAAGAATCATAAAAAGTAGAATCTGGGTTATATACATTCTGACCTGCATAAAGGTTAGAAAAACTAATCAGCCAGAAAAATATAATAATTAATCGCATCATTCTATACAAAAATATAAGGATAGTATATGCCTACTGTCCTGGTCCTTTTAAGTTATTAACACAAATATCTGAATGGTGATTGCGTTTATAACGGAGAAATGTATAAAATATTATTTACAGCTTAATGCAAACGTTTGTTTGTTCCGTAAAAAAGTTCAATGCATTAAATCCCCCTTCCCGGCCAACGCCAGAGTTTTTAACTCCACCAAAAGGTGTTCTTAAATCTCGGACCAACCAACAATTTACCCAAACAATACCTGAAGCAAGGCTAGACCCCAACCTTGTAGCTTTGCTAATATCTTGTGTCCAAACTGTTGCGGCTAGACCATATTCGGTGCTGTTTGCCATGACTACAACTTGATCTTCTGTATCAAATGGCATAATGGTAACTACAGGCCCAAAAATTTCTTCTTGATTTGTACGGCAATCATATGCTAAACCTTCAATGATAGTTGGCTCCATAAAGTAACCTTCAGAAAATTCTCCTTCCAATTGAACTTTATTTCCCCCAACCAGCACAGTTCCTCCTTCTTCCTGACCTAATTGAACATAAGACAATACCTTTTCTAAGTGAGCTTTAGACACAATTGCACCAAGATTGGTGTCTGCATCGCTAGGGTTTCCAACTTTTAGTTTCTTTGTTTTGGTTACAAAAGCGTCTCTGAATTTTTCATAAATAGGTCTTTCAATAAAAATTCGAGAGCCACATAAACAAATTTGTCCTTGATTCGCAAAAGAAGAAAGCAGGGTTGTTTTCAATGCTTTGTCAAAATCGCAATCCGCAAATATTATGTTTGGATTTTTCCCTCCTAGCTCTAAACTCAACTTCTTGAACATGGGTGCCGCAACTTTTGCAATAGCTCTTCCAGTAGCTGTACCTCCAGTGAATGAAATTGCCTTAATTCCAGGATGCGTGGTTATTGGGGAGCCGACGTCTGGTCCCATTCCATGAATAATATTTAATACTCCTTTCGGTAATCCTGCTTCAATACATAACTTAGAAAATAAATAAGCTGTCATTGGTGTTACTTCTGATGGTTTGGCTACTACGCAGTTTCCTGAAGCTAAAGCTGGAGCGATTTTCCAAGTAAATAAATACAATGGCAAATTCCAGGGAGAAATACATCCAACCACTCCGATTGGTTTACGCAACGTATAATTAATTGCTACACCATCCATATCATGACTTTCAGATGCATAATGTAAAACTGCTGTAGCGAAAAAACGCATGTTACTTGCAGCGCGCGGAATGTCCACTTGCGTTGCTAATTTAATAGGCTTCCCATTATCCAAAGACTCCGCTTTCGCTAATTTTTCTAAATTCTCTTCAATCAAATCAGCAATGCGCATCATTATTTTGGAACGTTCTTCTTTTGGTGTTTTACTCCAGCCTAAAAAAGCTTTATTTGCAGCAGTATAAGCCAAATCAACATCCTTTTCATTGGAATCCGGAATTTGGCTATAAACCTTTCCAATTGAAGGGTTATAATTATCCAGGTAAGAGCCATTAATTGGCTCAACCAATTCGCCGTTAATGTAGTTGAGAATTTTTTTCATAATACGATAGTTCCTTATTGACAAGCAGCGTATGCTTCATCAAACTTTGCCTTTTCTTCAGCGTTATTTTCCAATGATTTAATAATATCAATATAAATTGCATTACAAGAGTCTGCAATAGTATCAACTTTATCTTCATCAGTTCGGTATACTTGCGTATAGCAATTGCATAACCTTTCTGAATCTGGGTGCGTTGGCGCACTGCAAGATTGAAATCCAAGAGCTACTAAAATACTAATGGGAAATACGATTTTCTTTAACACAATAGAATAATTTAGAAGTTTCATCAAATGTAAAAGCCTTTTGACAAAATCAAAAGGCTTTTTACTACTAAATATGTTTGAATTAATTTATTGCTTGATAATCTTCTTGTATATCAAGCTATCACCTAAGTTTATTTTCATTAAATAGATTCCTTTTTCATAATTTGAAATGTCAAATTCCTTCGCCCCTGAAGCATTTCCCATATAAAAAGAAGTAATCAACTTTCCTTGGACATCGAACACTTTAACATTAACTTCTGACAATTCGCCGCTAAATGAAAGCGTAAACTTCCCCTCCGTAGGATTAGGAAATAATATGAAATCTATTACTGGATTTTCATTAATCGCATTTGGCCCTGAATTTGGATCTGCTATACTAGCACGATTTGACCTTGTTGTATTGTGATCTTGCGCCTTTTCGGCAGAGCAAGGAGAAGCCGGAACAACCTCAATACCATATTCTAATCCAACCAACGAGGGGTATGTATTATCAGTATAACTATGAACATTAGCTGCTACAGAATCAATCACTTCCCATCCTACTGATGGATGATATCTGTTTATGTAAAACGTAGAATAAGAGAACCCTATGTAATCATCCCATGATAAGTTGATAACACTACTTAACCCAATATTTGATGCTAAATGAATCGTTTTATGATAAGCTAAAAACTCTGATGCGTTAGAACAACTATCTAACGTTCGTAATTTATACCTGTATGAATGTATGCTAGAATTTGCAGCAGTATCGACAAATTGTGTCAAAGAATCAAATGGCACAGTCCCTAATAATTGGAAAATATTTACAACACTCGTTTCTTTATATATTTCATATCCTGATATTCCAAGGTTGTATTCTTTGGTCCAAACAACAAGATTGGCCCCAGTGGTTGTATCAACCGTTACCATACAAATTTCAGCGGCATTTAGATTTACGCCTAATAACTCCGCGTATTCAACCCCTTGACATCCAATAGCATCAGAAACAATCAATTCATAATTTCCTACTGCAGCATTGACTAGATCTTCACTTGTTGCTCCATTACTCCAAGAATAAGAATAAGGCGCTACACCTCCTGATACTGAAACAAAAATTTCTCCACTTCCCCCTTGACAGGTAGGTTGATTTACTTGATCAACTATAATAACGGGTCCAGAAGCATTACTAACTGAATAATTAGCCATTGCTAAACATCCACTAGCGTCAGAAACCGATAAAGTATATGTTCCTGCTGATAAACTTCCTTCAACTGCATTTGTTCCTCCTGTAGACCAAAGATAATTGTATCCTCCTGCTCCACCAGTTGCTAAAACAGTAATAACTCCGTCAGCAGATCCACATAAAGCATCTGTAATTGCAACTGCAGATAAATCAATTGGCAAAGCATCCGATAAAGTAAATACTTGAACTATACCACATCCTGAAGCATCCATAATAGTAACATCGTAAATTCCGGCAGGCAAACTAGATATATCCTCCGTTTGTGCTCCTGTAGACCAATCAAACGTAAATGGTGCTGTTCCTCCAGAAATTGTTAAATCAATAGAAGCATCATTTCCTCCGTTACAAGCAGGAGACGTTAAAGATGAAGTAACGCTAGGAGAAGTACTACTTGTAATGTTAACCGTTTCGGCTAAATAACATCCATTAGCATCTGTAACCGCTACAGTGTATACACCAGCAGCAACGCTATCTGCTAATGCAGTTACCGATCCGTTTGACCATTGATAAGCATACGGTGAAGCTCCTCCTGAAGTAGCAGTAACCTCAGCCGACCCATTATTTAATCCGCATGCAGGGGCAACTGTACTTAATGTATTTGACATAGCAACTGGTTCACTAACTGTAACAATATCATTTCCTTCACAACCATTAGCATCAGCAACAAATACGCTATGCGTTCCTGCACAAACGCCTGTTATGCTTCCTCCAGACATTCCATTACTCCAAACATAAGTATAAGGTCCAACTCCACCTGTAGCATCAGCAGATAACTGTGCATCACAGTTTCCATTACAAAGTATATTGGTTGCAGTAGAAGAAACTGTAATCCCTGAAGATGTAGCGTTAATAGTAACTGCACAATCATCTGCTGCTGGAACGCATGCTCCATTACCTGTTGTTGTCAAAGTTAACGTAACAAATCCTGCGAGAATATCATTTGCCGATGGGATATAACTTGCATTCAATGTTGTATTATTTGGTAAAAAAGTTCCCGTACCACTTGTTGACCAGAGACCTCCTGTCGCAGTGGTTATAGAACCTGCCAAGTTAACAGTACCCGCAGCCTCACAAATTGTTTGATCAATTCCGGCATTAGCATTAATCGCTGGTGTTACAGTTGCTAAAACGACATCAGTACCCATACAACCATTTGCATCTGCGGCAGTTAATGTATAGGAGGTAGAAACAGTTGCATTAAATGGCACTCCATCGGTTACACCATTATCCCACGTATAAACATATCCGGGAACACCACCAATAGCGCTTCCATTAAGTACCAAAACCTCAGTTGCGCAAACTGTTACATCCATACCAGCATCTGCCGACAAAACAGGTGGTTCGGTAATCGTTATCGATGATGAATTTTGGCAAAGTAAGTCATCACGAACAATTATCCCCCATAGACCAACCGGTACTCCAGTAAATGTATTGCTTGATTGCCAGCTTCCTCCTTCGTCGCTTGAGTATTGATAAATTCCCGATCCACCTGAAGCAGTAAAAATTATTGAGCCATCGTTAGCTCCATTACAACTTACATTTTGAACGTCTACTGTAAAACTAATTTCACTGGGTTCGGCAATGATTAAAGTAATACTGTCAGAAACACATCCGTTGTCATCACTTATAAGGCATACATAGGTTCCTGAACACAAGTCAGAAAGAATGCTATCGCCAGGTATTTCATTTGACCATTGAACCAAATAACCGTTCGCAGAAGTAGTGCCCCCGTATGGACTTATACTTAAAGAACCATCGCAAGCTCCAATACAAGTAACATTAGTAGTGCTGGCATTTGTGATTCCCAGAGGAGCTGGTTCCACAATTACCACCGTTGTATCTGCAAATAATCCTAACCCTGCATCTTGCACCCAAACATTATAAGTTCCAGGACATAAAGCGCTAAAGGAGCTAAAAGAAAGATAAGTTGACCCGCCATCCACACTATATGTCAAAGGACCTGAGGTTCCACTTGCAAATACATCAAGCTGACCACTGCAGAGACCATTGCAATCGATAGGCGAAATTTGCAATGAATCTATTACTAATGGCTGAGCTAATAAATACCCACTGGCAAAAAGCATTAAGACTGCGTATAAATATCTTTTCATAATTTAATTTTTAATTCTTATTTAATTTTATTGTTTTATTAATCTTACGGTTTTTGTTTCGTTATCCGAAGATATTTTTATCAAATACAT
>CAWUXI010000092.1:0-12455 GCA_963926405.1 uncultured Flavobacteriales bacterium | reverse complement strand
AAGGTTGAACTGTTATCGTTCTAGCATCTATTGTGTTCACATTTGCCACTTGACCAAGAGGTGTTGGAGTATCGTAATAATCTACCATAACTCCATCTAACATAGAAGGATTTGCACGACCAGCTCTAATTTTTGACAATTGCTTTTCAAGGTGTTCTAGAGACTCTTGCATTCCTGCCTTAGCATCATCAATGACCATTTCAACTTCTTCATTCATCACTTTACGTTTTTAAGTAACCCAAATATAAGTAAAAATTATACTTCTACTAATGTTCCGATTGTTTCGCCAGCAGTCACTCTAGCTAAATTCCCAGGCGTGTTCATATCAAAAACAATAATAGGCACATTGTTTTCTTTACATAAAGTAAATGCCGTCATATCCATTACATTTAATCCTTTACTATATACCTCATCAAATGTTAAGTTACTATATTTTGTAGCGGTTGGATCTTTTTCAGGATCTGCTGTATAAATACCATCCACTCGAGTTCCTTTTAATATTACTTCCGCATCTATTTCAATTGCTCTCAATGACGCTGCTGAATCTGTTGTGAAAAAAGGATTCCCAGTTCCAGCTCCAAATATTACAATTCTTCCTTTCTCTAAATGGCGTACAGCCTTTCTTTTAATATAAGGTTCTGCAATAGCATTCATTTCAATAGCTGATTGTAATCTAGTTTGTAGTCCTAAAGATTCTAATGCTGCTTGTAATGCCATGCTATTAATCATTGTCGCCAGCATTCCCATATAATCACCTTGAGTTCTATCCATTCCACCTCTTTCAGCCTGCACACCTCTAAAAATATTCCCTCCACCGATCACGATACCAATTTCAACTCCCATATCAGATATTGCCTTCACCTCTTCTGCATACTGCATAATTCGATTATTATCAATGCCAAATTGTTTCTCTCCCATAAGGGCTTCTCCGCTCAACTTTAGCAATACTCTTTTATATTTCATCGTCTGGTTCTTATTTATGGGTAAAAAGTAAGCAAAAAAAAGAGAGCTAAAAAGCTCTCTTTAAAAAATCGTTATATTGATAATGATATTCTTTTGAAATCCGTAACGGTCAAATCAGGGTTTGTATCAGTTAAGAATTGTTTAACTGTCTTTTTGTTATCTCTTACGAACATTTGATTTAACAAAGTAGTTTCCTTATAAAACTTCTTTAATCTTCCTTGGGCAATTTTATCAGCCATCTCTTCAGGTTTCCCTTCTTGAATAGCCAACTCTCTTCCAACAGATAATTCTCTATCTATTATATCTTGAGGAACTGTACTCTCATCTACAGAAATAGGATTCATTGCTGCAATTTGCATTGCCACTTGTTTTCCTTCATCTTCGTTATCAGTTGTTAAACCAACAATTGTAGCTATTTGATTACCTGGATGATTGTAAGCAACCACTTTAGTCGCTTCTATAATCTCTAAACCAGAGATATCAATCTTTTCTCCTATTAAACCAGATTGCTCAGTAATTTTTTCTCCTACTGTCATTCCGTTACCATTATAAGACAATCCTTTCAACTCCTCAATAGTCACTGATCCATTTTGAATAGCTAAATCCAATATAGAGTTAGCAAATTCACCAAAAGCTTCATTTTTAGCAACGAAATCTGTTTCACAGTTTATGCATACCAAAACCCCTTTAGCTCCAGTTGATTTAGCGATAACTAACCCTTCTGTTGCATCTCTATCTCCACGTTTAGCAGCAATTTTTTGACCTTGTTTTCTTAACAAATCAACTGCTTCATTCATATCTCCATCAGCTTCTACAAGAGCCTTCTTGCAGTCCATCATTCCGGCACCTGTTTTTTTTCTTAATTCGTTTACTTCTTTAGCTGTAATTGCCATGATACTCTATTTTAATTAATTAAGATTCTTAATTTATTATTTCTTTTCAACTGCTGTTTCTGCAGCAACTTCTTCAGCTTTAGCTTCTAAAACAGGTGCTTCAGCAGTTTTTTCTTTTCCTGCTTTTCTTTCGCTTAATCCTTCTTTAATTGCATTACACATAAGGCCAACAATTAAATCAATAGATTTAGTTGCGTCATCATTTGCTGGAATTACAAAATCAATAGGTTTTGGATCTGAATTCGTATCAACCATAGCAAATACAGGAATTCCTAATTTTCTAGATTCAGCCACAGCAATGTGCTCTTTTCTAACATCTACAACAAATACAGCAGCAGGAAGACGAGTCATATCAGCAATACTACCGATTACTTTTTGCATTTTATCTTTTTGACGCGTCATTTGAAGACGTTCTCTTTTAGACATGGTTTTTGCCGTACCGTCTTCCATCATTTTATCGATAGAAATCATTTTACGAATCGTTTTACGGGTAGTCTTGAAGTTTGTCAACATTCCACCAGGCCAACGTTCTGTAATATAAGGCATGTTTATTTCCTTCACATGAGAAGTAACAATTTCTTGTGCTTGCTTTTTTGTAGCTACAAATAAAACTTTACGACCTGATTTCGCAATTTGTTTAATCGCTGCAGCAGCTTCGTCAATTTTTACGATTGTTTTGTTTAAGTCAATTACGTGGATTCCTTTTTTCTCATCGAAAACATAAGGAGCCATTGCTGGATTCCACTTTCTTTTCAGGTGACCAAAATGCGCTCCGGCATCTAATAAGGTCTTAAAATTTGTTATTGCCATTTTGTTTACTTTCTTTTTACTGATTAACAATAGTTACTTTAACTATCACCTGTTACTAACAGCAGATATGCAGTAGCGCTCTTAACGATCTGCAACACTTAGATACTAAACAAGCACTCAAAATATGCGTGCTTCTTTGAGTAAAATACTGATTAACGTTTACTAAACTGGAATTTCTTACGTGCTTTCGGTTGTCCTGGTTTTTTACGTTCAACCATTCTTGGATCACGCGTCATTAAGCTTTCAGCTTTTAACTTAGGCTTGTTTTCTGCATCAATCTCAACCAAAGCTCTAGCAATTGCTAAACGAACTGCTTCAACTTGTCCATTAACTCCACCACCTTTAACATTAACTTTCACGTCATACTGACCTTCTGTTTCTGTTAATTGGAAAGGTTGGTTAATCTTGTATTGAAGAACTCCTGTTGGAAAATATTGTTTGTAGTCTCTGTTATTCACAGTTACATCTCCTTTTCCTTCAGAAAGATAAATTCTAGCAACTGAAGATTTACGTCTTCCGATTGTATTTATTACTTCCATTCTTTATTTATTACTTAATTGAATCTAATTCGATTTTTTTAGGCTTCTGTGCTTCTTTATCATGCTCAGCACCTATAAATACATATAAGTTTGAGTATAAAGCTCTTCCTAATCTGTTTTTAGGCAACATCCCTTTAACTGCTTTCTCAACCAATCTCTCTGGATGTTTATCTAAAATCTCCTGAGCGGTTAATGATCTTTGGCCACCTGGATAACCAGTGTGACGAATATAGGTCTTATTTTGCCATTTATTTCCTGACAAAGTAACTTTTTCAGCATTAATAACTACTACATTATCTCCACAATCAACATGCGGTGTAAAGTTCGTTTTATGCTTCCCTCTAATCAATTTTGCTATTCTACTTGCTAATCTACCAAGTGTTTCGCCTTCTGCGTCAACTAACAACCAATCTTTTTTGACTGTTGCTCTGTTCGCTGAAACTGTTCTGTAACTAAGTGTATCCACGTTTTTTATCTTTTTCAGATGCTTACTATTCCCTAAAAATGGGCTGCAAATGTAAAATTATTTTTTCATCTGTCAAAATAAGAAACCTATTTATTTCCATAAAATTCAAGGAAACTTCTTTTTAGACTAGATAATGAGCCATCTAATAACTCGAAATGCTTATAAACAAATGGATTAAGCAATATTAAATTACTTTTAAATCCTTGCCAACTTTTATAAATGCCGCTACAGCTTTGTCTAAATGATGTTTTTCATGTGCTGCAGAAATCTGAGTTCGAATTCTTGCGGCTCCTTTTGCTACAACTGGATAAAAGAATCCAATAGCATATATGCCTTCTTTTAATAACCCATCTGCAAACTTTTGTGATAGTGCAGCATCGTATAACATAATCGGAACAATTGGAGAGTTCCCTTCTTTCACGTCAAACCCAGCTGCCAATATTTTCTCCTTGAAATATTTAGTATTCTCTTCCAACTTATCTCTAAGCTCAGTTGAACCACTTAATAAATCAAAAACCTTAATGGATGCACCAACAATTGAAGGAGCTAATGAATTTGAGAACAAATAAGGCCGAGAACGTTGACGTAGGATTTCAATAATTTCCTTTTTACCTGTCGTATAACCTCCCATTGCGCCACCTAATGCCTTACCGAGAGTCCCTGTTATTATATCTACACGGTCTAAGCAATTGTGATACTCTGGCACTCCTCTTCCCGTCTTTCCTATAAATCCAGCAGAATGACATTCATCACTCATTACCAATGCATCATATTTATCTGCTAAGTCGCAAATCTCATTCATTTTAGCAATATCACCATCCATAGAAAATACGCCATCTGTAACGATAATTCTAAATCTTTGTGCTTGTGCTGCTTTTAATTGCTCTTCTAAATCAGCCATATCGCTATGGTTGTATCTATATCTCGTAGCCTTGCATAAACGAACCCCATCAATAATAGAAGCATGGTTCAATGCATCAGAAATAATGGCATCTTCTTTTCCAAAAAGCGGCTCAAACACTCCTCCATTGGCATCAAAAGCTGCAGCGTACAAAATTGTATCTTCAAATCCGTAAAAATCTGCTATTTTTTGTTCCAACTCTTTATGTATATCTTGAGTTCCACAAATAAAACGTACAGAAGACATTCCGAAACCATGTGTATCCAAAGCTTCTTTGGATGCTTGAATTACTTCAGGATGTGAGGACAATCCTAAATAGTTATTTGCACACATAATCACTACATCTTCCCCTGTCGAAACCTGAACTTCAGCTCCCTGTGGAGTAGTAATAATTCTTTCACTTTTATAAATACCGTCATCTTTAATCTGTGACAATTCTTTCTGCAATTCTTCTCTTATTTTTCCGTACATAGCTTTACGATTTCATTCCATTTATTATAGTCGACGAATATAAAGAAAAAATAGCGTTCTTAGACATCTTAGAAAAACAGCAAACAATTGTATTTAACAGGAGCACCATTTGCAGATAGATAAATAGAAAAACCCGTAATATTTGCTTATCCTAATGGTAAAATAGAAGATACAGGCTTAACTGAGGTGGAAATTCTCGTAAATCCAGAAAAAACAGCTAATAATTATTAAAACTTATACGCAAACCCAACTGACCAAGCTTCTTTGAATTGCATTACTGGCCCTTTAACTTGAATAAAACTTCCGTCAAGACCTAAGACATTATCGCCATTAGCATCTTGATAATAACGCACAGAACCATCTGTATTATACCTTGCGATATCTATATCGTGATCATAGATAAGATATGTAGATAAGCTTATGGTCATATATTTATTGAGTTTAATGTTTGTTAATGTTTCCCATGTTACATCTAAATTTCCAGGCTCATTTGAATAATTAGAAAATAGCGTTAGGTTCGTTTTAAAAATTACACCTTCCATCTTAAAAGGCTTTTCCTTAAAAATTGCTAACTTAACATAACCTCCAACTTCTGAACGAAAAACACTGCCAGAATCCAATCCAAAGGCTCCAATTCGAGAAAGATAATCATCCGTTACAAAGGTCATTTTACTTGTTAACGGGGCTACAAAAAATGTGAAATATTTACTTGGCTTATAGTCCATCCCCACTGCAACAATACTATATGCAGGTGCCAAAAAATTTGAAATATGTGCCGTATCTCCAACCTTACTATATCCATAATTAAATTGAGTCCTAAAATTAAACAGACCAGAATAATACCATTTTTCGGATGCTTTTTGACCAACCTTAGAATTTAATTCTATTCTATCATCATTCTTAAACCAAGGCGTAGATTTAGCATCGCCTTGCTTAATTACCCCATATGCCAAGTCAATGGAATTGTCCCATGAGAACTTACCTTTGCTGTAGTTTGCAAAGAGACTTAAAATACCTTGAGTTGAAATAGCGTTTTGACCACCCCCTGCCCAATTGGATAAATATACTTGAGAAAAATTAACATTCACCAAACCACCTGTTTTCCATAACGTATCACTACTTGAATTTCCATTTCTCTGGTCCTTTAACAATTTCTCAGTTTCTGCACTCATTTGAGAAAATGAAGTCAAAACTATACAAGATAAAAACACCAACCCAAAAATTATTTTCATTCTAATTTTGTTAAAATAGGACGAGATTACACGAATGACTCTCAGTCCTTATTAGCTACTTTTTTTCTAATAAACAATAAAGTCATTAGCAACAATCCAACCAAGGTCACTCCTACTCCAATATAAAAACCTACACCTATTTTTTTTTGAAATTCTTCAGTTTGAAGCGACTCATATAAATCATTCTCCTGACCAGGAGTAGGCTTAAGAGAGGCCTTCCAATCAGCTAATGCGGGATTAACCCTTTCAATATTCTTGTATCCAGACTCTAACAATGTAGCGAAGTCAATTTCAATATCATAACTCAATGAATCAACTATGTAATTCGCTGCATCTATCAAGAGTAACTTTTCTTTTTTTGCTGACAATCCGAACCCAAGTGAGATATTCAAAACATACGCATCATTGCAAGCCAAAACCATCTCTTGAGGATTGGCTGACAAAACTAAATACCCTTTGGGTTGTATAATTGAAGAATCAGGAAAAACAAATTCGTTGCCATTTGAAACAACCTTCCAGCCTGATAAATTGACTGTATCTTTAGAGGTATTATAAAACTCGATCCAATCTCCTTGACTAACCGTTGAGTCTTGGTGAGCGCTCAACTCATTAATTACTACCAGTGAATAATATCGACTTAATACTCTTTTTTGAAACAACGGCTTAAGAACAGCATTCTCGTTTAAAAGAAACTTTGCAACTGGAACTGAGTCAAATTTACCCCAACCTACAAATTCATATCCATATTTGGCTTTGGCCTCTACAGAAGGAGAAGCATCTTTAAAATAGACTCCAAAAAACGATTTGTCGACTCGGATTGAATTTATTTGAACATAGCCCATTTCAGGATCTTGATTTTGTATATCTACCGTTATTGTGTCTGACAAGTCAAATCGACCCATTAAATGCAAGCGTAAATAGTGAGGGCGATTAGAGGCATAATCTTTCATCCTTTGCACATTTTCCTCCCATCTTACAATATTTGAACCTCTCCATTTATCAAAATGATATGGCATCTCATTTTTCAACATATCATGAATAGAATCAATTTTAAAATTGACTGTTTTAGCTGAAAAAATAGTGTTTAAATGATCTGCAAATCGGTTTACGTATAAATTTTTTAAACTGTCATTTTCCAATAAATTTCGAATAATTAAAGTAGACCAAGCAGGATCTGGCCAAGCTTCATTATGCTTAACTGTCATTTTATCAAGCGTATTCTTTTTATAGGCCGTTTTACTTGAAATCCCAAAACTAATATCCGTATCAAATAAAACCCAACGCCATCTTCCTTCGGGAGTTTGTGGTCGCCAAAATCGAATATTTCCACCCGCATCTCTATTATCGACATATACTTCTGTAATATTATAATTAATGAAATTATCTATCTCCATCAAAGTATTAAGATGCCATATTTCGGCAGTATCCTTGAAATCAGTTTGATTAATATACTTTATCATTTTCAGATAATGATCTCTTTTACCCGACAACAAATCATTGCGATGTTTCATTATATCAACACTATCCGGATTTACGCCTGCATTGCTTTTTAGGTAATATTCATTTATCTTTTCACGAACATTATGAATCCCCCAGTAAACCCCATTTATAAACACCACAGAAGGACGATATGCCTGAACATCAATATCTAAAGGCTCGACGAGGTTCGTCAATAATGCATCTCTGAATTGTGTAATATTAAAGTCACTTCCAGAGTTTCGTAATACAAAGGACTTATATTTTTTAATATCCCTATTTGGAAATATTGAATACTTAATCGTTTTATGCTCATACTTTTTTCGGGAGGTTATCGCCAAAGACTTCATGGGCAAACCTTTGCTAAATCCTCCAAATATTCTAACTCCAACTTGCTGATTGAAACCTAATTCTCCAGTTGGCTCATAAAATTCAATATTGACTTGTCGCTCCCAACCTTTCCAAAAATTTGCTCTTTTATAAGGAGGAACTGAATCTGCGCAGCAACCCTTAACATATATGCCACGATCAAAACTAAAAAAATCATCTGGGTCTCCAGTAATAGAAATTACTGCCATATTATATTCTCTCCCTACTAAATACGTTTGAGTAACAATATTCCCAGGCTTACCCTTTTTATAAGCAATTGCTCTTATTGCAGTAGTTTTATCTATATTTATTGGGGCAGAATATCTTATAGAATTACTTGATGGTTTTTCCCCATTGGTTGTGTAATATATCTTTTCTCCCAGAGTAGATAAATCCAACTGAATAGTATCTAGGTAAATACCTCCAGGACTAGAGAATACAACAGTGTTAGAATCTACGTCCTGAGAATAGAAATTCCCAGTTAATAACCCAATAACAAATATTATTAAAACAGCTCTCATTAATTATCTGTAAAGTTGATTTTTTTATTCATTAAAAATCTACGAGCAAACTCTAGTTTTTCAATGCCAAATGTTAATACGTTGGAAAATTACCAACTCTCTTATAAATGAGCTAGGTCTTTTATTATCTGTTAATGTTTACCCTGTTTTCGTTAAATCAATTATGAATTAAAGATCATTAATTAAATGTTGATATCTCTATTTTGATTTAACCCATTAAATACTTATATTTATATCAGCATTCAACAAGACAAGTTCTTGCTTGAAGCAGGTAGAAATACCGACCCGTATAGCATAGTTTTTAAACTTAACAAATTAAAAATTGGGGATTAATTGTTTTGCCTATGGCGTGCCACTATCAGTTTACTGATCAGGTGGATTACAGACTCGAAGCTGCGTCCTCAAACATGTTGAACTTGAAGTTTAACAACACAAAGACTATACGGGTTTTTATTTATCTTTCCGGATACTTCTATAATAGCTATGAACCCTAAAAACCCCAAGCAATATTAATAAAGGAGCACCAATTAAAATTTCTTGATCCTTTACCGGGTGTTCATAAGTGGATTCTGCAGTTAATGCGTAAATAATCAAAATAATACCCGCTACAATTGTAAAAACTCCTATATATAATCTAGATTTTTGGTCCATTTTAGTAATCTAATAAATTTCCAATGGCAGTAGCAACTTTTTCTCCACTAGGCAACAATGTAAACTCTAATGTAGAGTTTAATGGAATTGCAGGAGTATCTACAGACCCAACTATTTCTACTGGGGCATCTAAACTCTTAAAACAATTCTTTTGAATACGCGCCATTAATCCTAAAGAAAAAGCACATTCCACGGATTCTTCTGTTACGACCATTATTTTACCATGTTTGCGAGCTGCACCATACATTGCATCTTCATCTAATGGATTTAAAGTTCGTAAATCAATAATTTCAACCTGCCCTTGAAATTTTTTTTCAGCCTCCAAAGACCAATACACACCTCTACCATAAGTTATAATAGCTACAGATTCACCGTTTTTAACTTTTTGAGGATTAGCTTCTAAAACTGTTCGTGCTTTCCCAAATGGAATTACATAATCCTCATCAGGCTCAACTGTCATGGCTCCTTCTGTTCCTTTTATTTTGCTCCAGTACAAACCTTTATGTTCTAAAATAACAATTGGATTTGGATCGTAATATGCTGATTTTAACAATCCTTTTAAATCTGCACCAGTAGATGGATACGCGACTTTTACACCTCTTATTTGTGTCACAACAGACTCTATACTTGAAGAGTGATAAGGACCGCCTGAACCATATGCTCCAATCGGGACACGTAAAACCATACTAACGGGCCATTTGCCATTAGACAAATAATAAGAACGACTTACTTCTGTAAAAAGTTGATTGAGCCCAGGCCAAATATAATCGGCAAATTGTACCTCAACAATTGGCTTTAATCCAGCTACCGACATTCCTACGGTACTTCCAATAATAAAAGCTTCTTGAATGGGTGTATTAAACACTCTGTCATCACCAAAAGTTTCAGCTAGAGTTGCAGCCTCTCTAAAAACACCTCCTAATCTTTTCCCAACATCTTGCCCATATAACAAACACTCGGGATGCTTCGTCATTAGCTCTCGAATAGCAAACAAAGCAGAATCAACCATTACGGTTTTCTCTTTTCCTGCTGGCTCTCTAATCCCTTTCTCCTCTGTAATAGGAGTTGGGGCAAAAATATGATCGGTCAAATCTTCTGGACGAGGATCTTCTTCAGCCAAAGATCTTTGATAATCATCCTCTACCAAAACCTTTGCTTCAGCTAATATTGTTTCTAATTCTTTTTGTACAACTCCTGCCTCTAACAACTCTTTTTGCAATTTCGGAAATGGATCGTTTTTAAAAGCTTCCTCTAAATCATCACGATACCACTCCATACGAACACCAGAAGTATGGTGGTTTAACAACGGAACTTTTGCATGAATAATGAATGGGCGGCGTTCTTTACGAACAATTGATATAACGTCATTTAACACGTTATAACATTCTGAAAAATTCGTCCCATCTAATGAACGAACTTCAATTCCTCTAAAGCCTTTAGCATATTCTGAAATATCCTGTGCTCTAATTTCATCCGCCTTGGCAGAAATATCCCAATCATTATCTTGAACAAAATAAATAATTGGCATTTGCTTCAAAGCAGCCATTTGAAAGGCTTCCGCGACTTCACCTTCTGTGCAAGAAGCATCTCCTAACGAACAAACAACTATCGGCTTTTCATCATCTGATTTGTAATTTGTAAGACCGGTTAATTCCTTGTATTGAATACCCATTGCAATTCCTGTAGTAGGAATTGCTTGCATACCCGTAGCAGAACTCTGATGTGGTATTTTAGGCATATCCTCACGGTTCAAACTAGGATGCGAATAATAAGTTCTCCCTCCTGAAAATATGTCTGATCGTTTTGCTAACATTTGAAGCATGAGTTCAAAAGGAGTAATTCCTATCCCTAAAAGAATTGAATCATCTCTATAATAGGGAGAAACATAATCCTGTGGTTTTAACTGCAAACCTAAAGCCAACTGAACAGCCTCATGCCCTCTTGATGTTGCATGAACGTATTTTGCTGTGATTACTTTATTTTCTTCGTATAATTCTGTCAAAGATTTGGCAACACACATCTTCTGATACGCATCCAATAAAATAGCTTTATCTACTTTTCCTTTTGGAGTTGTTTTGTTCTCTTTCGCCACAGATGCCATACTTTATTTTAAAAATTATTATTAATGCGTATTGTATATACTGCAATATAGTAAAAATTACAATTTAGCTTTTGAGTTTTCGACAAAATTCGAAATATTATTCCAAAAACAAAGAGGTTACACCTCTTCTTCACTGCGCATTGTATGATAAATAAATTTATCACAAAGCATTGTTCTGAATGACACCTCAAACTTCAAACCTCGAACTTCAAACTTCAAACTCCTCTTCTCCTTCATAAAACATTTTACTGAAATTAACAAAGTACAATTTATCCGTAGCCCTTGTTACAGCAGTATATAGCCACCTCATATATTCTTTATCTAACATCTCTTCTGTTAAATATCCTTGATCTATAAATACAGCAGGCCATTGTCCTCCCTGAGACTTATGACAAGTAACCGCATACGAAAACTTAACTTGTAAAGCGTTCATGTGAGGTGTTTTCATAATTAGGTCATATCGTTTTTTTCTACTCCTGACATCCATAAAATCTTCTTCGATTGCAAAGAAGAGCTCTTTCATTCGTTCTCGAGTTAAATTCGGCCCTTCCACATCAATCGTTTCCAATACTATTTTACACTCTAACTCGCTTTCCTCTTTAGCGTCCAAAAACTTAATTGTCACATCTGCAAACCGAAACCCATACAACTCTTCATAACGACTTACCCTCAGAATCTTTACAATATCTCCATTTGCTATGAATCCCATGTTTGAATTTGCATCTAACCAATGATAGTTGTTTTTCACAACCATCATTAAATCGCCAGACGTTAGTTCATCTTCCATCCATAAAATCCTATTCCTGACTTGTTGATTGAATAAATTTGCCCTTTTATTGGAACGGCAAATTATCATTGTCCCTTCTATTCCATATTTACTTACACAACTTTCTAGTTCATCTTGTAATTCCATTCCTGAAATGCGCAAAGTGTCTGGGAAATTTGGATTTATCTTTAATTCATAATTATTTTCTTTCTCTATCTGCGTCCTTAAATTGGTTGCATTAAACAATATCCCTGATTCTTTTTCTTGTCGCACAACTTCTTTTAATTCTGACAATA
>CAWUXI010000091.1:0-16127 GCA_963926405.1 uncultured Flavobacteriales bacterium | reverse complement strand
CATCTATAATACAATCATGACCTACCGAAACATTGTTTACAGTTGAAAAACAATCTGTAAAAGTCCAAGCACCGGATGCAAAATTAAAGAAATCTGCTGGATCTGGATCAAGCCCTAATATCCAAACATCTCCTGCTGTATTGATAGTAGATGGTGCTGTTAAAACAGTCCATGTAGCTCCATTATCATAAGATACCGACCAACTTCCAGCAGGTGTAAGTGACGTTACATCAATTGAACCACCGGCAGTTACTGTGTATTGCCATACATACCCTCCAGATCCGCATCCTTCAGGTCCAGCTGTAACGCAACCAGCTGTACAAGGCGATAAACTGCCACTACTGGCAATTACTATGGTAGTTCCATTAGCATCTGTCACTTCTATTGGATATAGACCTGCGCCTGGATCAGCAACGGTTACTCCTGTGTCTGTCCAGTTTGGAGCTAATACACCATCACAAACAAAAGGGATACAACTACCACCAAAGCAACCACTACAATCAGTAAATGTTGACTGACTTTGCCAATTGTAAGGACCAGTACCACCATTAACAGTTAGGTCTCCATTAGATTCCAAACATGCTGTAAGAGCAGTACAAGAGTTTACAACAACATCATGCATATCAGTACCACATGCAATAGTGTATGTTACTGTATAAGTGCCAGGACCAGCTACCAAAGGATCAAAGTTACCAGTTGTTGCGTTTAGTCCAGCAGTTGCAGGAACTGATGTCCAAGTTCCTCCACTTGTATTGGCTGTTAAATTTATTGCCGCATCTGTGTCACATAATGGATCTGGCTCACAAAAACTTGCATCACAACAAACCAATGAATACTGTGCACAAGCACTCATGTTAATGGATTCTGTACGCCCATTTCTGCTAGAAGCTGAATTATCACTTTGCGCTCCAATTGCTAAAACTTCTCCATTCGAATTAACACTTACATCATAAACAGTAAACGTTGTTGGTGATGTAGAAAGAACATTCAAATTTTGATCAAACTTTACGACACTATTAGTAGAACCTGCATAAACATTTCCACAATCATCTACATCTAACCCGCTATTCTCAACAACAACACCTCCAATAAAAGGAACGACTGTGGAAACACCTCCTACCAATGTAACAGTATTAACCAATGCACCTGTAACTAAATCCCATTGTCTGATTTGATCACCTGAATGCGTATAAAAATATGTATCATTTGCCACTAATGCTTTTAAGCCTCCCCCATTCTGAGTTGCAGGTAAATAATTTTCACATTTATACCCAAGGTTATCCTGATTATCTAATTGAAAAATTGTTGCAGAATTCGGACAAGTTAAATCTTGATTAATCGCTCCTACATCATTATGTGTCAAAAAGATATATTTAGCATTTTTAGAAGACGATATAGAACGTACTTCAACTGGTGTTGCTCCAATACCACCAATATTAGTGGTAGCTACTATTGCAGAAGAAATTACACTTCCATTATTAATATCTATATCGAAAATTGTTGCTTCAAAATCAAATGAAAGTAAACTCTGAGTTTGAGTACCGCCAACAATCAATTTTGTATTATCACAGTTAAATGTAATTGACCAATATTCTTGACTAAAGCCTGGATTATTTGCATGCCAAACCATAATACCGTTATTGTCTATTCTCTCTATTTCTTGAGAAGTCCCAGATGTCACATAACTCGTCCCTAAATCATCTGTTGCTAAAGTCCCAAGCCATGTATTAGAGGTGTCCCATGGTGTAACATATGTCCACTGAAGAGTTCCTGCTGCATTAAACTTTTTTAACTCCATTGGAGTTTCGCCACCAATAGTATAAACATTTCCAGCTCCATCTGTTTCTACTTCCCAAACAGCAGAAGAAGTTGAATATGTAGAATTATTCAACCATGGGTCGATAATCACCTTTTTAGTATTGTCGTAAATAGCAAGATCAAACGTTAAAACATTATTATCAAACCTATAAGCAGAATTAATAACGTTTTCAGAATCGGAATAATAAGAAAAAGGTTTATCCTCTATTAAATCAATTAAAGATGTTTTGATATTTAATTGTCCTAGTGTATTTAAATTAATATTAATACTCTCACTACCAACACTCGTTGTACTAGTAGTATACTTTAGCTGAACATCATTTGGATTAGCCCCTGGGTAAAGAATTACACTATATTTTACTCCGCCTTCTGGATGGAAAACATATTCAATATCAATGTTATTGTATATGTTTTTATATGTTACTTTTTTATATCCGTTTACATGTGCGATGTTGGATACTTGTTGGGTTGAAAAATCTTTAACCGCATAGGAGTATTCATTGGTCACTTTTTCTTCAGCTATAATCTTAACATTAGCATTAGCTCCTACCCATTCAACATGAACAAGCTCACTTATGTTGGTTCTTTTTGCAGCGTAAGGATCTGATTTATCCCTATTTGGATCCTTGATTATTCTATCGAATCGGTAGGTTACACCTTTCTTGGAAAAGAATAAATAAAATGGGTTTTCCGAAACTGCAAATTCTATTTTGTTGTCAGATTGCCAATTTCTTCCATCAAATTGCCCAAGATTCTCAATAAACGATCTATCATTGAGTGAAGAAAATTTTGTGTCTACCGACTGCCCTAGAAGAGATGTAGTTAATAATATAAAAATTGCTAGTAATAGGTTAAACTTTAACATAAAAATGAATTTAATAATTAAATACAAATATAAAACACAAAAATATCACATACCATAAAGAGCTAACCCCTCATTTTATCTTCTAAATTTCGCATTAAATAATACAACATTCCTATAGCTTTATAGTTTACTCAAAACTACAAATATTTATTTGTCTATAAAAAGTATTGTTTAAAAGGGTAGATTCAACTAGCTAATGCAAGTTTTTTATTTTCTAAGTTAAACATAGTAAAAAATATTTTTTCAGGGGTACTAAAGTTTAATTTTTTTCTTGGTCTTTTATTTAGTAAGTCCATAATTTCTAGATTTTGTTTCTGCTTTATGTTGTTTAATTGCATCTTTTTAGGGTAAAATTGTCTGATTAATTTATTGATATATTCATTGAGTCCTCTTTCATAAGAGGCATAAGGATTACAAAAGTATACACATGTATCTAGTTGTTTGGCCGTAATCTTATGCAAGGAGAACTCTTTTCCATTATCATTAGTGATTGTCTTAACAATTTTTTTGTAGGGAGTTAAGGCGCTTACAATGGCTTTTTGAACTTCATCAGCTCTTTTAGATGTTAACGTTTGTATAATAGTAAAGCTGGTCATTCTATCAACAATCGTTAGTTGCGCTCCTTTATGCCCTTTACCTATAATTAAATCTATTTCAAAGTCTCCAATTCTTGACTTTTGCTCAACTATTATGGGTCGTTGTTCTATAGGAACTTTGTCGGGTATTCGTCCTCTTAAATTAGAACTCCCATACCTTTTTTTGTAGCGTTTCTGATGTCGTAAAAATGTGAAAAGTTTTCCGCCATTCAGTTTATCTTCTTTGATATACAGGTAAATCCTAGTATGAGAAATCATCTGGATAGAATTTAACTTACACCAACCAACAATTTGCTCAGGAGACCAAAATAAAGCCAGCTTAGAATTAATCAAACTCATCATGTAATCCGTGAGTTTTATTTTCATATGTTGATCTGTCTTACGTTCGGTGGCCAACATTTGAGCGTAATCAGCATTGTAACTCCTTTTTTTACTATTGCGCTTGAGTTCTCGATAAAAAGTAGATTCAGGAATATTTAAAGAAGACCAAATGTCCTTTTTCTGGACTTTTGCTCTAAGCAGTACCTCAATACTGTATCTTTGGGGATAAGTTAAATGTTTGTGCTTCATAAATGCAAATTTTAGCTTTTCCCTTGGTTTAACAATCAAGGGATTTTTTTTAACTAAAAACTTGCATTAGCATTTTAATCTAGGAAGTATTAATAATTTATTTAAGCGAAAAATTAGGGTAATGTAAACTACATTTCTTACAAGAATTAATTCTCATCATTTAAATCTTTAAGTAAAAAGCTCCTTTGTCCGTATTGTATATTGGAATATGTAAATTTTCTGCTTCAGCTTCTACTCTATTTCGATTCCATTTAGAATTTGAACCATCGACAATAACTGCATCAAAGTCCAGCATTTTGTAAAGGTTTTTCAATTTTGTTTTTGAGTTACTCGATATTAATACGTAGTCCACACTCACCTTTTTCTCTAGTGCTTGTAAAGTAAACTTATTGTCAATTCTTACCATTTTTATAGTATGAAATTTTGAATACGTATCGACTAATTGTAATGAACTGTCCATGAGTGTTTCATTTAATATCTCCAAGTCATTTGGAATATATTGAACGCTACTCAAATCCAAATAGGACCAATTTGATTTAATGTGAAAACTTTGCTTTTGTTTATCTTTTATCAAACTGGAGTTTGCAAGAAACACATTGCTCGTTCCATCAATAAAATCTATAGCTTGATTTTTATTAATATGATAAACTATCATGCTTTTTGAATTTGCTAATGCTACATCTTCTATTAAATCGTTAACAATAAAAATAAGTGAAAGAAAAAAAGCATAATTAATTATTTTCAATTTTTTAATTTTCAATCCGCGAATAAATAACATGATAATTATATAGAGTGCTGCACACTCTAAAACACTTATAGATAGCCCTTCAATTAATGAATTGGGTAGCGCTTCAATTTCTTTTATGCCGAAATTTAATCCTTCAATAAACTTATTTAACACCCAACCTATACTTTCTGATATAGCCGGAATAGGAGACGTAATAAATAGTAATATTCCTAAACTTAAAATCACTATAGCAGATGGAATCACTATCAAATTAGACAACATAAAATAAACCGGAAATTGATTAAAATAGTACAATGTTAATGGCAGCGTTGCAATTTGAGCAGCAATTGAAACAGCTGTAATTGCCCAGATCTTATCTAAGAGCCACCATTTTGTATAGATTCTTTTATAAATTAGAGGCTGTAGGTAAACAATTCCAAGTACTGCGATATAACTCAATTGGAAACCGACTTCAAAAAGTAAGTTTGGATTTATAAGCAGTAAGAAAAAAGCAGATGCGGCAAGTGTGTTGTAAATACTGGCTTTTCTATTTAATACCGTTCCCATTATTACAAAAGAAAACATTGTCGCCGCTCTCAAAACGGAGGGGCTTAGTCCAGTGAGCAAAGCATAACTCCAGAGTACAATTAACAAAATAATTGCTTTGACAAGCCTTCCTTCCTTGGAAGTATCAAGAATTGATAATAGTGTATTTAAAATAAGGAAAATAATACCTACGTGTAATCCAGAAACGGCTAAAACATGCATTGCTCCAGCTGTTGCATAAGCTTGTTTTACGTCAAAATCTAATTCATCTTTACTACCAAGTATTAACGCTGATGCAATAGCATATTGATCTCCTTCAATACCATTTGTTTTAAGCGATGAAAGCAAGAACTGTCTAGCATCATTGGCAAATACATCTAACCCTTTTGCTTGCGCATCCATTAACTGCCAATCATTACAAGTAAGATATCCTTGTTGATATATAGAACGGTTTTCTAAATATTTTTTGTAATCAAATTCTTTTGGGTTTTTGGGAGGCTCTAACAAACCCAGAGTCCCTTTAACTAATAATTTATCTCCAAATTTTAGTATCGAACTCATTGAATCTTTTTCAATGTAGATCAACGCTTTACCTTTAGCAGAACTCCAAACACTCTCTATTGATTTAGCATTAATTAATAGCGTTAATTGATAGGAATTGGTTTTTTCTTTTACTGGTTCAATTATAGCACATTGATAAAAATCGGCAGCCTTTAATTTAGTATAATCATGCAAACTCATTTGCGAGACCAACGAACCACCTACAAATAGAAGCATGGATAATACTACCCCAAAAAGGAAATTACTCTTAACTGTTTTATTTGTTTTTGAAATAATTATTAAAACAACAAGAGCTACTATAATTGTAATGATAGAATAATAACTGCCCTTAAATGAGAACGTAATCCCTAGTATAAATGGAAATAGTATTCTCACAAAAGGATATTTTTTCCAATTTATCATAGGAGAAAGCTAATTAATTTTACTTATAATAACAATAAGTTATCTTTGAATAAATTAAAATAAGAAAAATGAGTGAAGAATTCGAAAATCTGGATGAATTTGAAGTTTCGGGAAATCAAGAAGCATTGCCAAATGCCACAGCAGTATTGGTTTTAGGTATTTTATCGATTATAACTTGCATCTTTTATGGATTTATTGGACTAATTCTTGGGATAATAGCAGTTTCTATGCACAGCAAAGATAAAGCAATGTATCAATCTAATAAAGTAAAATATGCACAGTCATTTAAAAACTCTAGAGCCGGATATGTTTGTGGAATAATTGGGATTAGCCTTTCAGCGCTTTTATTTCTTATTGTTATTCTTGCAATAATTATTGGTATTGGAGCTGCTACAACTGCTGCTGCTTATAACTTCTAATAAGCATACATGTTAGAATGCTCCTGGAAAAGTCATTTTGGAGTAGAGTGCTTTGGATGCGGATTCCAGCGATCTTTAATGCTCCTCTTGGAAGGAAACATTTGGGAAAGCATTCAACTATTTCCTGCTACAATTCCTATACTACTAGTATTTATTTATACAGGTGCACACTTGTATTTTAAATATAAAAATGGAGCTAGAAATATTATCATACTCTTCTCTGCATCTGTAATTCTTATGTTAGGGAATTTTATCTGGAAGTTGGTTCAAACTAATTAATAATAAAAAAATCCATTCTAAATTGAATGGATTTTTTTATATAATATTGATTTACTTTTTATCCTCTTCTTCTTTCTAGCAAAGACATCATCATTAAACCCAAAATCATGATTTCTTCTTCCCCATCTTTCATTTCAGCTAACTTTTCTAACTTAAATTTTCTACCCATAAAAGAAGCTTCTTTTGATAAGCGAGCTACAATAGTTCCATCGGTGCGTTTAATCGCATATCTTGGATTACAAAAATAGCCGGTAAAGATACCCACAACAGGAATTTCACCTAAAACAGCATCGCCTACTTTAGCCCAAGGGTTTTCTTCATTAATAACAAATTCTTGCTTATTGTCGTTGTTAAATATTTCGTAATGCGCTTTTAATATCGATTTAGCTCCTTTTCGTCCAATACGACCTATTACCTCTTCGTCTGCATTTGTAAAAGAATAGCTTGCATTAAAATCAATTATCCTCTCTGCATTTATTTTATAAAGTAATTCTGTTTTGTTTTCGTTTGAAAAAACAGAAATTGCTTCTTTTAATTTAAACATCTTTTGACGAACATAAGCCCATGACTTTCCTTTGGAGTCAATAACATTAAAATCGTTTGCAAAACTTGTTACCTTAAATTGAAAATTCAATGGATATGCATATTCTTTTATTTCTGGATTATTCTTGGTGGTATTATCCAATATATTTTCTTCTAAGGACATCTTCTTTATTTTTTTATTATAGCTTCAAGATATAGCTTATTATTCAATGAAGATGAAAGCACATATCATTATGTTATTTCGATTCCAAAAAAAAAAGGCTCGTTTAAACGAGCCTTTTTAATTTATTTATAGAAATTAATTTCTATTTCTTCTCTTCTTCCGCTTCTTCTTCTACCTCTTCAAAGTCAACATCTGTTACTTCTTCTGCTCCATCAGCTTGTGCATTTGGACCTTGTCCTTCTGCTCCGCCTTCCGTTTGCGCATACATATCTTGACTAGCTGCTTGGAATACTGACTCTAGTTTTTCCAACGCTGGCACAATAGCTTCAACATCTTTTGCTTCATGTGCTGTTTTTAACGCAGCTAAAGCTTCTTCGATAGGTTGTTTTTTATCCTCTGGGATTTTATCACCAAATTCTTTCATTTGTTTTTCCGTTTGGAAAATCATCCCATCCGCTTTATTCAACGTTTCGATTTCTTCTTTCTTCTTGTTGTCAGATTCAGCATTTGCTTCAGCTTCTTGTCTCATTTTTTGAATATCAGCATCACTCAAACCAGAAGATGCTTCAATTCGAATACTTTGTTCTTTTCCAGTAGCTTTATCACTCGCTTTTACATTGATAATTCCATTTGCATCAATATCAAAACTTACTTCAATTTGAGGAACTCCTCTTTGCGCTGGAGGAATATCATTTAAATGAAATTTTCCAATTGTTCTGTTATCATTTGCCATTGGCCTATCTCCTTGCAATACATGTAACTCAACCGATGGTTGATTATCTGCTGCTGTAGAGAATACTTGAGACTTCTGTGTAGGAATTGTTGTATTCGCATCAATTAAACGCGTCATAACTCCTCCCATTGTTTCAATACCTAATGAAAGTGGAGTAACATCTAATAAAAGAACATCTTTTACTTCTCCCGTTAATACACCTCCTTGAATTGCAGCTCCTAATGAAACAACTTCATCAGGGTTAACTCCTTTAGAGGGAGCTTTACCGAAATACTTCTCAACTGCTTCTTGAATTGCTGGAATTCTTGTAGAACCGCCAACTAATATTACTTCATCAATTTCACTGATAGAAAGACCTGAATTCTTGATTGCTGATTTACAAGGCTCAATTGTTCTTTTAACTAAACTGTCAATTAATTGTTCAAACTTTGCTCTAGTTAATGATTTAACCAAATGCTTTGGCACACCATCAACTGGCATAATATACGGTAAGTTGATTTCAGAAGTTGTTGTACTAGAAAGTTCAATTTTTGCCTTCTCTGCAGCTTCTTTTAATCTTTGTAAAGCCATTGGATCTGCTTTCAAATCAAGACCTACATCTTTTTTAAATTCAGCAGCCAACCAATCTATAATTGTTTGATCAACATCATCACCGCCTAAGTGTGTGTCTCCATCTGTAGCCAAAACTTCAAAAACACCATCTCCTAATTCTAGAATAGAAACATCATGTGTTCCTCCACCAAAATCAAAAACAACTATTTTCATGTCCTTACCTGCCTTGTCTAATCCATAAGCCAATGCAGCAGCAGTTGGTTCGTTGATTATTCTTTTAACTGTTAGACCTGCAATTTCACCGGCCTCTTTTGTCGCTTGACGTTGAGAATCATTAAAGTATGCAGGAACTGTAATTACAGCTTCAGATACTTCTTGTCCTAAATAGTCTTCTGCAGTTTTCTTCATTTTTTGAAGAATCATTGCAGAGATTTCTTGCGGAGAATATTTTCTATCATCAATTTGAACACGAGGAGAATCATTATCAGCCTTAACCACTTTATAAGGCATTCTTCCTATCTCTGTGGAACATTCGCTAAACTTGTTCCCCATAAAACGCTTGATTGAAGAAATCGTTTTTGTAGGGTTCGTAATTGCCTGACGTTTTGCAGGATCACCAATTTTACGTTCTCCACCTTCTATAAAGGCTACAACTGAAGGCGTGGTTCTCTTCCCTTCACTGTTAGGGATTACAACAGGTTCATTTCCTTCCATTACAGAAACACATGAGTTGGTTGTTCCTAAATCTATTCCAATAATTTTTGACATATCTTTTTATTCTTTATTAATTCTTGATTTTGTGTTTTCGCTTAGTCAATTCTTATGCCAATAGAATTTCGATATAAAACAGCCTCAATATTGTCATATACAAGCCTAAAACATGACATGTTTTCTGACATTGTGTCGGATTTACTCACTTTTACCAATGACTTCAAAGGTTCTTGACTTCTCATTTCCTAATGCATCCATTAGTGTTAACACATGTTTTCCTTCGTCTGGAATTAGTTCCATTTGATGAATTCGAGTTGTTTCGCCTAAATACTTATCATCCAAATGCCAATATACTTTTATAGCGTTATCCCGGTGTGAAGCTTCAAAGACCGTTTTACTTAAAGTGCCATCTAGTTTAATTGGAACATATATTTTACTTTTGGACTTTGGGTAAATAATTCCGAGAGGTAAGAATTCTTCTGCAGTAGCGCATCCTTCTCTAAAAGGTGGCAAGGGTTTGTAATTAGGATTATTGGCCCTATAAAACTTCTCTATAATAGAAGGAAGCACAAACCAAGAAGTAGCAATCATATTACTTACTTCTTCGCAGTCACTATTAACACGTTTCCCTGAATTATCTAAGTGAATAACTTTATGATAGTGACAAGCTACAGTATTTAAGCATGCTATTGGTATCCAAACTGAATCAGCAACTTCACAAATATCGGATGCTCTAAATCCACTATGTTTACAAATAGGAACCTGCTTCATTTCATCAAATGGTTGATTGAACCAATCCGATTTTGGTAATATTTTAAAAACATCAAATAATATTGGTGCTGCAGCTTTAACCCCAACTATCCCAGGCCTTCCCTCTCCATCTGCATTTCCTACCCATATCCCCACT
Organism: uncultured Flavobacteriales bacterium; assembly: GCA_963926405.1. Classification (GTDB taxonomy): domain Bacteria; phylum Bacteroidota; class Bacteroidia; order Flavobacteriales_D; family Parvicellaceae; genus CALSMU01. Next base: position 5,735 of record CAWUXI010000091.1, on the reverse strand, counting down.
GCATATTTGGGAGTAACCCCAATTGCCCAAGCATCTCTAAAGCCAAAACTAGTTCCTGTTTTCCAAGCAATTTTTTGGGAAGAAGAAAATTGTTGCCAGTTAGCTTCAGCGTCTGGCCTTGAAACAGCTACCATTGCTTCAAATGTCATCCATGTAGCTCCTGGAGATAGCAGCAAATTATCATTCACTCTTTCGTTAATAAATGACTTTACATAAGTAGGTTTAATAAATTTAGATTTTCTTCCAATCGAAAAATCATTCAGCGTCTTTGCCATATTTGCGTAAATTGAAGTAAGATCCATTAGACTTGCTTCTGCTCCCCCTAGAACAAGAGATAGCCCATAATCTGTAGAAGGACGATCAATGGTTGTCATACCCATTCTGTTTAATTGATTATGAAACTTCTGAACACCATATTTCTGCAATAATTTAACTATTGGTACATTTAAAGATCTTGACAATGCTCTACTTGCAGGAACAGCACCATCGTATTTCTCATTATAATTTTTTGGTGCATATCCAGATATGATTGTTGGAACATCTTGAATTAATTGATTGGGGGTAATCAATCCACCATCCAATGCTCCTGCATACAAAAAAGGTTTAAGAATACTCCCTGTACTTCTTCTCGCTTTAATAACATCAACCTGATATCCGTGTTCAGATTCTTTTCCTTTAGCATTTCCAACATAAGCTATTATATTTCCTGTTTCTACCTCTACAACAACAACAGATAAGTTATATATTTCATTCTCTTTTAGTCGATTATGGTGTCGATATACGATGTTATTAACTTCATTTTGCAAGGAAGACTGTACCGTTGAATTAACGATCTTGCCTTTGTATTTAGATGACATAATTCGATCTATCACATGTGGAGATACATTTGGTAAACTTGGCGGTGCGGTCGGCAATGGCTCACTTTTGGCGAGTCGTAATTCTGTTTTATCAATTTCTCCAACTTTATGCAATCTATCCAATAAACGATTTCTTTTAGCAATCAGTTTTTCTCTGTTTTTACCAGGATGCATTAAACTAGGTGCATTTGGTAACACAGCTAAAGTACTTGCCTCTGCCCAACTTAAATTTTCAGGGCTACGGCCAAAATACCTCCAAGACGCTGCATCCAAACCAACTACGTTACCTCCCATTGGTGCATAAGAAGAATACTTTGCCAGTATTTCCTCTTTTGAATACCTCCATTCCATTCTAGTAGCCTGAAAAACCTCTACTATTTTTTCCCAAACAGAACGTGATGTACCTTGTCTGGATAATCGAATTGTTTGCATGGGTATTGTGCTTCCCCCACTGACAACTCTACCTTCTGATATGTTTTGTTTCATAGCCCTGGAAAAAGCCTTTAAACTAAAGCCCATATGGGAATAAAAATCCCTATCCTCAAACTGTAATATTGCTTTTTCAAATTTATACGGAACAGCGTCTCTAGGTGGAAAACGCCACTGCCCATCTTCAGCAATCCGAGCACCTAACATATGTCCATCTTTATCCAAGAGAACAGTACTTGTAGGGAAACTGAATAACTGCGCTGGTAGGCAAAAAAGCCAAATAAGAAATAGGACACTAACAACCCCTAGTAAATAATACTTTATTCTCTTGCTCCAGTTATAGAGGCCTCGAAAAGGTTTTGTTATGCGCTTCAATAATTTCACTTTATAAAGGTAAAAAGTTCAAAAGATTAATAAGGGATAAATGAGAAAACGTAGTAATTCAATTATTTTTCGAGAGACTTTTTTAGCATAATCTTTTTCTGATTCCTCTGTTGTTTGCCCGTAATTAATTTGAATGATGCTCTGCTAATTTGCAACAAATAGTTTAAATCAGTTAATATATTCTCAATCAAACGATTAAAAAAAACTTAGCCCGTGAGTAAAAAATGCTTTTACGCCATCGTTCAATTGTTTACTATTTTCAGTATTTCTTCTAAAATAGCACTGGGATTATTGGCTCCTAAAACCTCTTTGTCAGAAGACTTATATATTTGCTGTCTTTTTAAAAACAAGCTAAATAATTCATCTTTTTCATTCCGCAAACGTAATTTTAAAAGAGGTCTTGAATCCTGGTTTCGTTTTAATCTGTCAATTATCGAATCATAGGGCGTGTTTATAAACAGTACTGTTCCTAAGACCTTCAATTTTAACATATTATCTTTATGGCACGGCATACCGCCTCCTGTAGCAATAATGCAGTTGCTTAGACTAAATTTGGTAATGAAGTCACTTTCCAATTCCCTAAAATATTCCTCTCCCTTCTTTTCAAATATCTGAGCAATAGAAATCCCTTCTGCCTTTTCAATTTCTTCATCCGTATCAATAAAACTAAAGCTCAATGATTTTGCCAATAGTTTCCCAATGGTGGTTTTCCCTGCCCCCATAAAACCCACTAGTAAAATGTTATTTTTCTCCAAATTATTTGGCATTAATAATCGTCAAATAATGAACTAATTGATTTGCATATTCTTCGAAATCATCTTTATCAAAAGCGATCATCATATCGAAATAAGGCGTTGATTCTTCGGAAAATATCCCGGTTTTAAATTTGGCTTTAGACCGCAACAAAACAAACCGCAATGGAACATTAAAATAATTCGTCATATCTATTAGAATATCAAATTGCTCGGCAATAAAATTTTCATAAACAGGTCCAGAAGGAACTCCATTCCAAGATAAATCTTTTCGCTGCAAATAGTCAAAACTTATACTAGATCGCAAAAAATCAGGATCTTCCTTTTTATTATCGGAGTAGCCAAGAATGAAAACCTTCTTAATTCCAAATTCCGTTTTTAAAAACTTCTCAAACTTTGTTATTTTTCGCATATCAGATTCATCCGATATATTCATTAACAGAGCAACACTGGATGCGTTATTGAGATTACATACAACAGGTTTTCTATCCGCATTATTCTTAACTTCCTTTTTAAGAATGAGTCTTCCTGCTTTAATTCTTATATTATCTATAGCTTGCATCTACTGTAAAAATAAGTGATTATAGGCTTTGAATAAAAATGATATTCTAATACTTACGCACAATCGAATGCCAACTTTAAAAAAGACTCCCTTGAGTTGGTTTACTATCCGTATTAGAATCGTCTACAGGGTTTTGTTCAATCATTTTTACAAACTCGTTTTCAGTTATCATAGAAACCTCCAGGTCTTCCGCCTTTTTTAATTTACTTGGGCCCATGTTTTCACCGCGAATTAAATAACTCGTCTTTTTAGAAATAGAACTCCCTACTTTACCTCCGTTTTTCTCTATTGCATTTTTAAGATCATTTCTAGACATATTAAACGTACCAGAAATAACGAAAATAAGCCCCTCTAGAACTGATGAGGTTCCTTCCAACTCTTCCTCTCCAATTTCAAATTGAAGTCCTATTGCTTTCAGCCTCGCTATTAATTGAACGGTTATTGGTTCTGAAAAATATTTTACAACACTATCTGCAATACGAATTCCAATTTCATCAACTTCAACAAGTTCTTCCGCTGTTGCAGACATCAATAAATCCAATGTTTTAAAATGCTTTACCAATGTTTTAGCAACTGTTTCCCCTACATATCTAATTCCCAAAGCAAATAAAACTTTAGCAAACGGAACTTCCTTTGATTTGATTAATCCATCAATTAAATTGTTAACAGATTTCTCTGCCATTCGATCTAATGGAAGCAATTGTTCGGATGTTAAATCATATAAATCGGCAACATTTTTTACCAAACCTTCTTCAAATAACTGCTCGATTGTTTCAGCTCCAAGGCCATCAACATCCATCATTTTACGCCCAATAAAATGCTCTAATTTTCCTTTTAATTGCGGCGGACAACCATTTTCATTTGGACAATAATGTTGTGCCTCTCCCTCTTTTCTAATCAGCGGTGTTTCACATTCTGGACAGGCACTAATATAAATAGTTTGCTTCGAATCTACTGCTCGCGCAGCAAAATCTACAGCAACAATTTTAGGAATAATTTCTCCTCCTTTTTCAACAAAAACAGTGTCGTTTAAACGAATATCAAGCCTTTCTATTTGGTCTGCATTGTGCATACTAGCTCTCCTAACAGTTGTTCCTCCTAATTGAACTGCCTCTAAATTAGCTACCGGAGTAATTGCTCCAGTACGCCCTACTTGGTAGGCAATAGAGTTTAACTTAGTGAATACGCGCTCTGCTTTAAACTTATAGGAAATGGCCCAGCGTGGTGATTTGGCTGTATACCCTAATTCTTCTTGCTTATCGTAAGCATTTACTTTAATAACAATTCCATCAATATCAAATGGCAAATCCGCACGCTTTTCATCCCAATAATCGATGAACTCCATAATCTGCTCAATGGTTTTTACTTTTTTAATGTAATTGGCTGATTCATCCGGAACTTTAAAACCCCAATCACCAGCACTTGACAATCCTTCATAGTGTGATTTGAATGATAAATTATTCCCATAAACCGCATAAAGAAAACAGTCCAACCCTCTTTTTGCCACAACGGAAGAGTCTTGCATTTTAACCGTGCCAGAAGCTGTATTTCTTGGGTTGGCGAACTCAGGTTCTCCTAATTCCTTTCTTTCTTCATTGAGCTTCTTAAAATTAGCATGTGGAAATACTATTTCTCCCCGTATATCAAAATCTACTGGGAAGTTTCCTTTTAATTTTAACGGAATAGATCGAATGGTTCGAATATTTGCGGTTACTTCTTCACCAGAAGTGCCATCTCCTCTTGTTACTGCCTTTGTAAGCTCTCCATTTTGATAAGTTAAGCTAATCGCTACACCATCATATTTTAGCTCACAGATGTACTCTATTTCTCTTTCTATTACTTTTCTAACTCTTGTATCAAAATCTGTTATTTCTTCTTTAGAGTAGCTATTACCCAATGAAAGCATTGGAAAACGATGCGTTACATTTGGAAAGTTTTTGGTAATGTCTCCGCCCACTCTTTTTGTTGGAGAATTAGCATCTGCAAACTCCGGATGCTTTTCTTCTAAGGACTGCAATTCCTTCAATAAAACATCGAAATCGTAATCACTAATAATAGGACTATTTAAAACATAATAACTGTAATTATGTTCATTTAACTCTTTGGTTAATTTATTAATTGCTTCATTTACCTTACTCATACTTGCAATCTAATAGTTCTTTTATTTTAACGAATCGCTGCAACAATTCTATCTTTATTTTGTAAATCTTTTATCATTCGAATATCCGAAAAACCAATGGATTTTAAAAGCGCCTTTATCTGATCGCCATACTGCTCATTAATCTCAAAATACAATTTACCACCAAAAGATAAGTTATCATATGCTAGAAGGCCAATTTTATCATAAAACAACATCGGCTCATCATCTTTAACAAAAAGAGCTATATGTGGCTCAAAGGTAAGAACATTCTCACTCATCAATGCCTTTTCAGAATTTGTAATATAGGGTGGATTACTTATAATAATATCAAATTCTTTTTTAAAAGAGTCCTTGATAGATGAAATTTGAAGAACATCCGCTTGAACAAAGATTACATCTGTTGAATTTAATACGGCATTATCTCTTGCAACCACCAAAGCATCTTCAGAAACATCCACGCCATAAACAAGCGTGTTTCTTAACTGTTTTTTAAGAGCTATTGGAATACAACCGGATCCAGTTCCAATATCTAAAATTGTTTCAGAACCCTTACATTCCTTAATAACCAAATCAACCAGCTCTTCTGTTTCTGGGCGGGGTATTAAAACATT
>CAWUXI010000090.1:0-14474 GCA_963926405.1 uncultured Flavobacteriales bacterium | reverse complement strand
GTTGTGATGTGGTATGGAGCCTTTGATGCTAATGGCAACCCTTTACTTGACAATGTTGCTAATTTAAACTGGCATATTTGTGACGGAAGTACTGGAACTCCAAATTTATCTGGCCAATTTGTTGAAGGTGTTACTATGACACCTGGAATAGACGGAGCATTTATTGATCAAGTTTCTAATGGAGAATCGAACAGCAAGTCTGTTGTGTTGACAGACGCCAACTTACCCGAGCATGTTCATGAGGTTACTTTAGGTGACCACGGGTCAACCATGGTTAATGATACCGATGGAGAGCATACACATACTGTTGAAGAATGTCATGATGGAGGTTTTGGAACTAATACTTGGAAAATGGAAATTGAACCTCCTAATTCAGATGATGATGGTAATTTTACTATCCCTGCAGCTGGCGCACATTCGCATGCTTTTACGGGTCATACAGGAAAAGGTAGTAGGGCAAATGGAACAACTGAACTATCTCCTTCACCAGCAGCTGTAATCTATAATGTAAGACCTTCTGCATTTAAGTTGGCATACATCATTAAACTATAAAAAGTTAAAACTATGAAACATCTTTTTTTAACAGCATTCACATTCTTAGGCTTATTTAATGCAGAAGCACAAGTAAGTATTGGCACGCAATCCGTTCCCAACGTAAGAGCAATATTGGATTTAACCAACGGCAGTAATTTGGGTTTATTACTTCCAATAACTTTAGGAGATCCTAGTGTTTCTTTCCCCAGTGATCCTGAAGGGATGCTTCTATATCACAAAGACAACCTTTTTTTAAAGGGCTCTTCTATGTGGAATCCAATTACTCCTTGGAAAAGTAAATTTGTTGCAGATGCGCCAGTTAACGTTTATTTTAACCCTGCGGGCTACACAGGAGTTGGAATTGGAATTGATGGAAATGTTGCTTCAAATATTAAAGCAAACTTACACGTAGCTTTTAATAGTAAGGAGGTGTCAGTGGCTAATTCCAATGCATCAATTATGATAGGAGATACTGACGACGGCGTAGCATATATGTCGTTTGACAATGACGAGATAGCTGTTAAAACGGGTAACGTTGCTCCTGCTTTCGGCACTTTAAAATTACAAGAAGGTGGAGGAACTGTTCAAGTTGGAGAATCTGCTACTATACGTTCGACTTTAAATGTGTTTGGTGAAGTGCAACAACATGATGCGGCCCTAGTTCCTGTTGGTGGTATTATTATGTGGACGGGTACAGTAGCTCCTCCTGGATGGGCTCTATGTAATGGAGGCACATATACCAAATTAGCAGGAGGATCAATTACTGCACCCGATTTACGAGCCCGATTTATTGTTGGAGCAGGGTCAAGTTATGCCATTGGAGATATGGATGGCCTAGCTACAGTAACCTTGAATAGTGCTCAGTGCGCTACTAAACCTCACCAGCATGGGATGGATCATGGGCATTTAGTAACAGAATCTTCCCATACCCATGGTTATACGATACGTGATGCAGCGGGAACGGGAGCCCAACCCGGAACGTCTGGGGCCGGAGGAGGCTCCTGGACCGGCGCGACAAACAGCGCCACAACAGGCCTTACTGTTGATGATTTTTCTGGTTATACTGATTCAAATTTTCTGACGCCAACTGCAAACATGACAACATTACCACACGAAAACAGACCACCTTACTATGCATTAGCATTTATAATTAAACTATAATTAAACTATAATTTTATGAAACATCTTTTTTTAACAGCATTCACATTCTTAGGCTTATTTAATGCAGAAGCCCAAGTAAGTATTGGTACGCAATCCGTTCCCAACTCAAGAGCGATATTGGATTTAACCAACGGCAGTAATTTGGGTTTATTACTTCCAATAACTTTAGGAGACCCTAGTGTTTCTTTCCCCAGTGATCCTGAAGGGATGCTTCTATATCACAAAGACAACCTTTTTTTAAAGGGCTCTTCTATGTGGAATCCAATTACCCCTTGGAAAAGTAAATTTGTTGCAGATGCGCCAGTTAACGTTTATTTTAACCCTGCGGGCTATACAGGAGTTGGAATTGGAATTGATGGAAATGTTGCTTCAAACATTAAAGCAAACTTACACGTAGCTTTTAATAGTAAGGAGGTGTCAGTGGCTAATTCCAATGCAGCAATTATGATAGGAGATACTGACGCCGGCGTAGCATATATGTCGTTTGACAATGACGAGATAGCTGTTAAAACGGGTAACGTTGCTCCTGCTTTCGGCACTTTAAAACTTCAAGAAGGTGGAGGAACTGTTCAGGTTGGGGAGTCTCAAACAGCTCAGTCTACATTAAACGTTTTTGGCAAGGTTCAAGAATCAGGTTATGCTTTAGTTCCGCAAGGAGTAATTGTGATGTGGTCGGGATCTTTAGCGAACATTCCTGAAGGATGGGCTCTTTGTAATGGAAACTGGTACAACCCAACTAATTTTTCTGATGTAGGGTCAAGCGGAACGTCTACAGGTGCCTATACTAAAAAAACACCTGATTTAACGAATCGCTTTATAGTAGGAGCGGGCGATACTTATTCTGTGGCGGCTATCGGAGGAAATAACTCAAGTGCACATACGCATGATGTAAATCCTGCACCATATACTACAATAGCTACCGATGGAACACATGGGCATTCTGGCACTACTTCAGGGAGTACTGGCCACATCAAGAAAACCAATACATGTTGTGATTTGGATTGGGTCGCTCATGACACCCATACCCACACTTTTTCAATCCCTAACACTCAAGGGGCACATAAGCATACAATAGATGTTCCAAACACTACTTCTGGCGCAGCTTCAAACACAGAAAATAGACCACCTTACTATGCATTAGCATTTATAATGAAATTATAAATTTATTTTACACATATGATTAAAAAACTTACACATATAAAAATAATAGTTCTGTTTATAGCTATTGGTTGTTCTAATTTTCTTTTTAGTCAGTCGGGAGAAATTCATACGCGTCACGTTGGAAAAAACTTCATGATTGATACCAATGCGAATGTAAATGTAGTTATAATTGGAAATTTCATCGACACGGTTGTTGCAGGAGTAGCTAATATTACCCCCATAAAAAATAACGGATTTATTAAATTAGATGGAGATTTAAAAAACTATGGATACCAGAATTTTTTTGGAGCAACTCCTGATACAGGACGTCTTGAAATCTTTGGATCAGCCCATTCTATTTTAGGAACGAATCAAATCAACTTATGCAATTTAGATGTAAACCTTCCAGGATTAAATCTAAGTATTATTAAGCGAACACAAATAAATGGTGCCCTTAATATGGTGGCTGGAAATGTTTTTTTAACAAATGATACACTTGTAATGTATTACCTACCTAATTCTTCAGCATCCTTATCTAGCGGTATAATAAACGAAACAAGCGACTCTCGGATTTTCGGACCAAATTATCCAGTAGTTGTTCAAAATTACCCATGGAATAGTCCAGGCACTTATAGTTTTGAACAACTTAAAGGGATTGGTATAGATTTTGAAGTTATTGATGCCTTAGGATCTAGCAACCCAAATATTTATAGGTATAATTTATCTCAGCCATGTGGCCCAATGGTAGGTTCTGTAGACCGAACTTATCTATTTGATAACATTTCTAATCCTGGGAAATTAGCAAATGTAGCCGCAAGGTTTCATAACCCACTGGAAAGTTTAATGTTTACCGATGCTGATTCCATGCATGTATATTTTAGTAATGATGCAGGTGATTATTGGAGGGATATTGAAGGTGATGGTTCTGTTGCCGGAATAGTTTCCAATGTTAACGATCCAAATTTAATACCGGTCAATAATTTTTCCGCTTACACAATAACAAAAGACTCATGTGATATTCTTCCAGAAGTTCTCGTTCATCAAATTCTAAATGGTGGAGATACATTATTTGATGTTAACCAAGCTTTGTTTTGCGACTCTTTAAATCCTATTGCAACGCTATTAGCAGACGGAAGTATAGGGGATTATATTTGGATAACACCTAGTGGTAATGAGATTGCAGGAGTACAATTGGCACAATATCCAGCGACCGAGCTAGGTGTTTATGGCTTGGTTTGTACCAACTCAAGGGGGTGTGATAATAGAAAAAACTTTACTTTAGTAGCTGCCGATCCTGCTGAATCTGCTTTTACGGCTCCACTGCAAACTTGCGATCAAGTCACCGTTAATTTAAGTCCTGACACACCTGTGGTAGGATCGTCTTACTTTTGGGATTTTGGAGACGGAACAACGGGAACGACAACGTCCCTTAGTGCTGATACAATCCACGATTATGCTGCCTATGGCGATTATGATGTTAGCTTAACCGTAACCACCGCTGCAGGTTGTGTAAGTGAGCAAACAAGGGCTATTATTATTAACCCTATTCCGGTTGCAGATTTCTCTCCAGGTACAGCCTGCGAGAATGACGAAGTCTATTTTACGAATGAAACGATAATTTCTTTACCTAATCCTACAACACTTAATTGGGACTTTACTACCAACGGAAGTGTTGACTCGATTACTAGTCAGTTTGATGCTCAAGGAGGAGATGTTCAATTTATTTACCCAGCTGCTGGAACATATAATGTAACATTAACGGCTACGTCAATGGGCTGTTCATCTACTCCAGTTGCTTATTTAGTTACTGTAAACCCTCTGCCTATTCCAAGCTTTACCACTTTATCGGCGTGTGAAGGGCAAGCAGTCAATTTTATTAATTCAACCGATACTGTTGGTTTTACACCTACTACTTTTGTGTGGTCTTTTAACACCGCGCTAGGTCTAGGGTCACCTACTACAACTTTTGAAAATCCAGCGTATACCTATGCTGTATCAGGAAACTATGCTGTGTCGCTTGAGGCAACAAATGTATTTGGATGTGCAGACATAGACACAATCTCTGTTACTGTTGATGAGAATCCAATTTCTGCTTTTGGCTTGATCAATACTTGTGAGAATACGCAAGCTGTTTTTACAGATTTATCTACTGCAGGAAGCGCTACTATTTCAGGATGGAGCTGGGATTTTGGAGATGGCAATAATTCTATCACGCAGAATGGCTCAAACATTTATTTAGCAAACGGAGTCTATACAGCATCCCTAACTGTTTCAACCCTTCAAAATTGTATTTCAACATCTACTCAATCCATTACAATATTTGACGGACCGTCAGTTGGTTTTTCGGTTTTACCCACCTGTCAAGATGTTCCGGTAAATATTTGGAACACATCATCAAATGCTAATTCTTATGGATGGAATATTCCTTCTTTAGCATATACTTCTTCGAATAATAATGAAATCCAATCTTTTTCTACACCTGGATACCACGAGATTTACTTAACAGCAACATCAGTAAATGGATGTGAAAACACGATACTTGATTCAGTTCTTGTAAATAGCCTTCCCGTTGATAACTTTGGAGACACTACTCGAACATGTGGAAATACCCTAATTTTAGATGCGAATGAATTTTCAAACAACTCTAGCTCAACATTTTTATGGAATACCGGATCCAATAGTTCTGACATTAACATTATCGTGTCAGCAGAATATACTGTAGTTATAAGTACACTAGCAGGCTGTTCAATAACAGATAACACGTATGCTTTACTAAATGTTCCTGTCTCTCCTAATTTAGGGAATGACGGCGCTCAATGCGATAGCGCTGTGCTCAATGCGGGTTATTATGGTGCAGGAACCTCCTATAGTTGGGTTGCGTCAACACCAACTGTTACATTTTCAACACAAGAGATATCGGTTTTTGTCGATGGTGAGTACATTATTAATGTGACGGACCAAAATAATTGTATCGGTTCCGACACAATAAATGTTACTATTGTTCCGAGCACACCGGTTGATTTAGGTCCTGATTTCCAATACACTTGTGACGGATCCCTCTACACTTTAGCATCAGATATTACAGGAAGTAGTTATTTATGGAGTGATGGATCAACGAATGCTACTTTAGATGTAACTACTCCTAATTATTATTGGGTTGAAGTAACAGCAGGAGGTTGCTCTTCTAGAGATACCGTTTCCGTAATATTTAAAAACATTCCAACCTTCTCTTTAGGCGCAGCAACTCAGTCATGTGATTCGCTTGTTTTAAATGCATATGCTGGCGCAGACGTTACCTATGAATGGTCTACTTTAACAGGAAATACTGGCTTTTCAGATACGGTATATGCTTCCGGAACGTATTGGGCGGAAGTAACGCTGGATTCAACAGGCTGTGCAGTAAGAGATTCAATAGAGGTTACAATTTACAATGCGCCCGTAATTAATCTGCCAGCAGATACAGCAATTTGTAGTTATCAAGTCCTTACAATAGACCCAGGGAACCCAGGAGGAGTTAACTTTTTATGGAATACTGGAGCTACCACCCCAACAATAATAGTTGCATCTACAGGAAACTATTCTGTAACTTTGGTTGATGTAGCGACGGGATGCTTCAGTAACAGTTCGGTGAATGTAAACTCTTTACCCCTGTTCACATTTGACTTAGGAAATGACGTATATTATTGTAACGGATCAACAGTTGAATTAGCCTCTAACAATAACCCTTTAAACGCCACTTATAGCTGGTCTACTAACGCTTCTAACCTGGCTATTACAGAGACCTATTTTGTTTTGGATACCGGAACATATTATTTAGAAATTGCAAATGAATTTGGATGTATTGCAAACGATTCTATTGATGTATTGCCTTCTACCGTAGAATTGTTTTCTGTGTTTTTGTTTGACAGTGATATAGAATCTTGTGACACAGTGCAGTTTGTTAATTTATCGCACCCAAAGCCCTTTACATCAAGTTGGAATTTTGGTGATGGCTCTCCATTAGTTACAGACTCTATGCCTTTAAAGAGGTATTGTTTGCCTCCGGGTGTTGACTCTGTAACGTATGAAGTTTCTTTAACGGTAAATAATGGCGTTTGTAATTCAATAAGAAAGAAAGACCTAACGGTAAGAGTGGCAGCCAAAGAACTAGAAAACCCGCCATATAATCCCGAGTTATATACATCTATATTAGAGGCATTGGTTTATCCAAACCCAAATAACGGGGATTTCACATTAAGACTGCGGCTTGAAAATACAGCTGCCATTCAGGTGGAAGTATTCAACTTAATGGGTCAATTAATTGAATCAGATAGTTTTATTGCAAAAGAAGTAGATAAACAATACGCGCTAAATAAAATTCTACCGGGAATGTATTTGGTTAGAATTAAAGCGGGTAGAGACACGAAGACAATTAAGTTCATAAAAATTTATAGATAAAAAATGAATAGTATCAAAACCACTTTAGCTCTCTTTTTGGCTACCTTACTTATGGGGAATGCGCAAGCGCAATTGCCACCATGTTACCCTGGGTTTGATCATAGGCAAGCCATTAACATTTTCTCTGATGGGTCAAATGACACTTACACGGAGATTCAGGTCGCTGTTATTGTAAATACGCAGGATTTATTAACTGCAGGAAAAGTGAAGTACAATGGAGATGACTTCAGGTTTAAAGATTCCCTCGGAAATAATCTTTCCTATTGGTTTGACCCAGCAGATTACAATCAAATAAGTACGCCGTTTTGGGTTAAAGTTCCAACTTTAGCTTCAGGAACTACTAATACCATATACATGTATTATGGCAATCCAAGTGCAGCTGGTGTTGCTAATGGAGAAGCTACTTTTAACTTGTTTGACTCTTTTGAAAGTGCTGGAGTGGATGCTGTTAAGTGGAATCAATTTGGACCTAACACAAATATAGAATTGGCTGGCGGAACTTGTACTTTTAATCAAAGCGCTTCGGAGCCTGACGCACTTTTGGTTTCAAACACTAGTTTTTCGGAGACGCTTACAGTAGAAATGAACACCATAACGGCATCTAATGGAATAGCTGCTGTTGGAGTAGTAGATGTTGTTAACTATAATGGCTATGTAACAGCATACCAAAATGGACAAATGAGAATGATGGGAGTGACTGGAGCTTCACCGCTAATTAGTAAGTTATTATTAGCGCCCTTAGTTCAAAGTCAAGTAGTACCCAACCCAATAGGTATTTGGTCATTTGAATGGTTTTCGGAAGCAAGGCAAAACGTATCAGGACCATCAGGGTTGCTTAACGCAGCCGAATTACGGTCAGATTATTTAACTTCTTTTACTAATGATAAAAAAATAATAATTGGAGTTCAAAATGGACTTACAGGGGCTTCTAATATATCAGGAAGTCTACAAATTGAATGGGTTAGAGCAAGAAAGTATTCGGTAGTAGAACCCACTGCCACACTTTCAGGAGCGGAAGAGGAGTATCCAAACTCGGTAAACTTAAGCACTACCGGACCTTATTGCTCAGGAGAGGAGTTTTTTGTTAGTTCTGATGATTTTGCTGGAGCAACCTATCTGTGGAAACAAAATAATGTAACAATTCCATATGCTGATTCTTCAATAACAATTGCAGCTGCAAGCAGTTCTAATCAAGGATCTTATTCTGTGGCTATTTCTATGCCTGGGTGTCCTGCTGTAAATGAATCAATTCAAATTGATGTTGCTGCACCATCCGTTGAAGGAGCTATAAGTCCTATTCCTACATTATGTTCCGGTACTAATCAGGACTCACTGGTGCTAACGGGTAAAAATGGAGATGTATTAAGGTGGGAAATGTCTAATAGTGTTATTGGCCCCTGGACTCCTTTAGCAGATACAACTCCTTCCTTGCCTTTTGAGAATATTGTTTCTACAACTTTTTTCAGGGCAGTTGTTAAAAGTGGAACCTGCCCTGAAGTAACCCAAGCAATCCCATATGAAGTTGTTGTAAACAGCCCTACAATAGCAGGTTTCGTAATTGGATCAAATACAGTTTGTGCAGGTGGAAATGGAGGAGTGGTTAACTTGGTATATGAAAATGGAGATGTATTGTATTGGGAGTCTTCTAATGATAATTTTACTACCACAACAAATATTGTAAATACTGCAACGGATTTAAGTTATTCAAATTTGACACAAACAACTCAGTATAGAGCCTTAGTTCGAAGTGGCGTTTGCGACCCTTTTTATTCAGCAAGTGTAGAAATTGTTGTCAACGCCAAACCTATACCTGCTTTTACATCAACAACAGAATGCAAAGGTTTCAATACCGTTTTTAATAGTAGCGGCTCTACTTCTGCTGATGGGGCAATTACAAATTATTCTTGGAATTTTGGAAACGGAAGCGGAAGTATTTCTTCTGACCCTAGCTATATTTATCCTGCTGCCGGATTTTACAACGTTTCATTAACGATTGAAACAGATCGCGGTTGTACAGGGTCAATTCCCCTAAATGTACAAGTATACCCATTACCTTTGGTAGATTTTACTCAAGCTGCAGTGTGTTTAGGAGCCCCTATGAACTTTTCTGTTACATCGATTCCAGACACCAGTGTTACCTCGTATGATTGGGATTTTGGAGATGGAATAGGCACGGATAATATTGCAACACCTTCTTACAGCTATTCAACAGCAGGGTCTTTCGATGTTGAATTAATCGTAACGGATACTAACGGATGTATCGACTCAACAACAAAACAAGTTGATATTACTGCTCCTGTAGATGTAAGTTTTATATGTGATAGTGTTTGTGAAGGAACTCCTAGCTCCTTCATAAATACCTCTGTGTCGCCAGGTTCAACTGTGCAGTATTCGTGGTATTTTGGTGATGGATCTGTGTCGCCTTTAGCCAATCCTTCTTATACTTACTCGGATACAGGGACATATATAGTTGCTTTGGAAGCGGTAATTGGAACTTTTCCGTCAACATGCACAAGAGTAACGCAGGATACGGTTGTTATTTTTGAAGTGCCACAAACAAACTTTACTTATACAGACGTATGTCAAGTAGATTCGTCTGTATTTAATAGCACCACAGTTTTTTCCGAAGGTCAAAATAACTTAACGTTTTTATGGGATTTTGATGATGCTTCTATTGGTTCAACACAAGACATTAAGCACAAATATTTACTGCCCAACACTTACAGTGTGGAACTAACCGCATCGACTGCAAGTGGATGTTCCAGTAGTATTTCCAAACTAGTCTCAATTTATTACATGCCAACAGCAACATTCACCTTTGGAAATGTGTGTTTAGGAAATCCAATGAATTTTGCCAATGGTTCAAATATTACTTCAGGTTCTTTGACGTATGAGTGGGATTTTGCAGATGGCTCTTTTCCTAGTGCGGTAAATCAACCCGTTCATCTATATAGTGCAGACAACTCTTACGATGTTGAATTGATAGCAACTTCAAACAACAATTGTAAAGATACCGTTATTCAAACAATAACAGTTCACCCTTTACCAGTGGTTGGATTCATTGCTGATCCTGTGTGTCATTTTAACACATCAATGTTTGATGATACGAGCTCTATTAACACATCAAATTCTCCTGCTTCATTGGTGTCGTACTCCTGGGATTTCGGAGACGGCTCAAGTTCAACTTCAGCAGATCCTTCACACAACTATTTAAACGATCAAACATATAATGTAATTTTAACGGTTACATCCAATAAAGGCTGTGTTTCTCAGTTGTCTCAAGCAGTTATCGTAAATCCAATGCCTTATCCTAATTTTGAAGTTACTGACGCCTGTGTAGGAGCTCCCGTTTTGTTTGTAAATTCCACACAGCTGGCATCCGGCACAACTTCTTATGGCTGGAACTTTGGAGACAATAATGTATCTATCGCCACCGAACCAATTCATTACTATTCAGTAGGTGGTTTTTATCAAGTATGGTTGGTTGCCACTTCAGGTGCTGGGTGTGTTGATTCAATTCCAAAATATGCCGAAGTGTTTTCTCTTCCGCTTCCGAATGCAGGGATAGATACAAGTGTAAGTCAAGGTTTTCCAGTAGGATTAGAGGGCTATTACTCCGGAGCTATTGGGTACAATTGGACTCCTATAGAGTCACTGAGTAATAACACAATTTCAAATCCTGATGCAACGCCATTGGAGACGACTACCTATTATCTAGAAGTAACCGATGCACATGGGTGCCAGAATGTCGACAGCATGGTTGTAAACGTTATCGAGGATTTTAAATTATTTATTTATAACGTAATAACCCCTGATGGAAACGGGCAAAACGACACATGGAAAATTACTAATATCGAAACTTTTGAAGGAGCGGATATTTATGTTTATGACAGATGGGGAGGTGAAGTACTTTCCGTAAAAGGGTATCAAAATGATTGGGAAGGTGTTTCTGGAACAGATCAACTGCCAGACGGAACCTATTACTATGTAATAAAAGCTATCGAAACAGACAAGGTCTACAAGGGCTCATTAACAGTATTAAGAAACAAATAATAAAAATGAAGAAGTTACTATTATCTCTCACTATACTGCTAGGTTCGTTGCTTTCATTTGGTCAGCAAACGCCTGTAATAGAGCACTATTTACAAAACCAATATTTTATTAATCCAGCTGCTGCTGGATTAAATGGAAATATTGCGCATTTAGCGGTTCACAAACAATGGCAAGGCTTTACAGGAGCTCCTGAAACGCAAATATTTACGATTGACGGAAATTTCAATCGAGATAAAATGGCGCTAGGGTTTACAGTAATTAACGATCAAACAAATATTTTAGGCAGCACTTCTGGCTACCTTTCTTATGTATACAACTTGTCAATTACAAGTAAACAAAAAATTCGATTTGGAGTGTCATCAGGAATAGTTCAGAATAGAGTGATTTTCGATAACATTATTGCTGAGGATGAGACAGAAATACAGTTGTTTTATAACAATCAGAATGCAACTAACTTTGATGCTAAAGCGGGAATACACTATCAAGTAAATAACTTCCAATTGGGATTTGCGGTTACAAACCTTTTGTCTCCAAAGTTTAGCTATGAAAATAACTTTTCTTCCGATAGTTTAATCTTTCGAAATATTCCTCACTTTACTCTAAATACACAGTACAACTTTCAGCTTAAAGGAGGTAAATGGGAACTAATACCTAGTTTATATTTGAAAGGCGTACAAGGAATGCCAGTGTTTTTTGAGGGAGCTATTTCAGGCATGTATAAGAAAAAGATCTGGGGAACACTCAAATACCACCACAAAATTGGTTACTCTGCTATGGCTGGAGCTTCTATTACTAAACAAGTGTTATTGGGGTATTCATTTGGTTTTTCAAGCCGAGAAATTGGAACACAAAATAGCGGTACACACGAAATACTAATTGGCTATAAAATTGGAAATAGCAATGGAGGTGGCAGTGGTTCAGATTTGGACCTAAAAAGACTAGAAGAACAGAATGTAGAATTGTTCGAGAAAACCGATGCTTTAGAGCTAGAGAATCTGTTGATAAAAGAAGACCTAGAAAAACAAAAACAGCTGCTAAAAGAAAAGATTTATGGGCTTGAAGAATTAAAAAAAGCACTGGAAAAGGAAAGAGTTGATAGGGAAAAAATGATGTCTGAATACGAATATAAACCAAAGAACAATGATTCAGTTGCGGAAACTCAAGCAACAGAAGCAACAGAAGCAACAGAAGTAACTCAAGCAACAGAAGTAACAGAAGCAACGAGCGCGCCACAGACGAACGAAGATTCCTCGGATAAAATAGTTGAGGGAGATTTGTATGTGGTAGTTGGAGCTACAAGAGAAATGAAAGAAGCACAGAATTTTCAAAAGATTGTAGCTAGGGAGTACAAGCTAAAAACAAGAATTGTTCGTAATGCAAAAGGAACATGGTTTCTGATTTACACGCTTGAAACAAAGAACACAAAAGCAGCTGACACAGAACTAAAAAGAGTTAAAAAGGTCAATACGAAAGATATTTACTTTGGAAAGCCTTGGATATATTCTGAGTAGTAGAGATTTTTTTTAAATAGCTAAATGCCCCACTATGAACTAGTGGGGCATTTTATTTTCCAGTCTTTTGTACCTTTATCATCTGTGGAAGAACTACCAATCAAAAAGATTATTCATGTAGACATGGATGCATTTTATGCTTCTATTGAACAATTGGATAACCCAGAATTAAGGGGAAAACCAGTTGCTGTTGGCGGAGGGGGAGACAGAGGTGTTGTAGCCGCAGCTAGTTACGAGGCTAGAAAATTTAAAGTCCGTTCAGCATTATCGAGTAAAGTAGCGAAGTATAGATGCCCCGATTTAATATTTGTAAAGCCCCGATTTGAGCGTTATAAAGAGATTTCCGAGCAGATTAGAGAAATCTTTTATGAGTATACCGATTTGGTAGAGCCGCTCTCTCTAGACGAAGCTTTTTTAGATGTGACAGTAAACAAATTCAACAACCCCTCAGCATCACTAATAGCTAAAGAGATTCGTGACAAAATAGAAAAACGGACCGGATTAAAAGCTTCAGCAGGAATCTCAATAAATAAATTTACCGCCAAAGTAGCGAGCGATATTAATAAGCCAAACGGACAAAAGACAATACCACCAGAAGAGGTCTTAGCTTTTTTAGAACTACTGCCAATTGAAAAGTTTTTTGGTGTTGGAAAGGTCACAGCATTAAAAATGAATAGACTTGGGATCTTTAATGGTCTTCATTTAAAAGCTTGTTCTGAAGATTATTTAAGCATGAATTTTGGTAAATTAGGCACACATTTTTACCAAATTGTTAGAGGCATTCAAGTCTCTGAAGTTAAACCAAATAGAAAGCGAAAATCGATAGCTTCCGAACGCACTTTTGAAACAAACTTAACTTCAGAGATATTTATGTTAGAGCGTTTGGAAAAAATTAGCGAACAATTGGAAAAGCGCTTACATAAAGCTAAGGCACAAGGAAAAACAGTTACCCTTAAAATTAAATACAGTGATTTTACGCAACAGACAAGGAGTAAAACGGCAGGTAGCTTTATGGATAAACAAGCACAGTTTTTTCCAATAATCAAAGAACTGTTATACCAAGAGAACTTAAAAAACTCAGTCCGTTTATTGGGGATTTCAATAACGACACTTGAAGATCAACAACCAACAAAAAGTATTGGCGTACAATTGGAATTGGATTTTTAATCAGAGGCTTTTTCCTCTGCTCTTTTTTCCCTGCTTTTCCTTCTCTTTTTAAGAGCCTCATTTAAATCGTATGCATACGATAATGACAGTATATGGGCAGCTTCCGGTCTTGCTTCTTGGATTCCCGATTGATATATATAATTGAGCTCAATTGCATGTTGCTTTTTTATTTGATAATTAACTCCAAAGTATATTCGATAGCGATTTATATAACGCATGTCATTTTTTAGAGCATAGTAGCTTTCAGCTGCAGCTTCTAAGCTTATTTTCTTCCTTAAAGAATATCCAAACCCTAGTTTTGTTCTGATATAATCCTCCGGCAAATTTCCGTTTTTGCTAACAAACCAATCTTTGTATTTTGATTGGTACCGAAGCCTTAGAAAAGTTAACATTTTTTTCTGTTTCAATCTACCTATAATGTCTCCGCTAAACCGATTGTCAATACGGTCTGCATCTAAAAAGCCATTTTTT
>CAWUXI010000089.1:0-17564 GCA_963926405.1 uncultured Flavobacteriales bacterium | reverse complement strand
AGCGCCTATTATTGAGAAAAAATTAGTTGGAATTAAAGGGCAGTATCTAATTTTTAATGATGAAACAGTAATTAACTTAAGGTCACATTCCGGGTACCATATAACATTAGAATTTTAACTTTACTATTGCCTCTTTAATAGTTTAATTCATTAGGTTGTGGTGATTTTAGTCATTTAAACTCTATTGCTTTTTCCCTTATTTTTTCGCTTAATAATACAATGATATCGATAGAAGTTTATATTTTTTCGATATATTGTTGATATCATTTGTTTGCTATTTTTTTTTATTTGAAAAATTAGTCTAATATTGTTCAACGAAATGTTTAATTAACTTTAAGTGGAGACAGTAACCACTCAAAAAAAATGGCGGAAACTGAAAAGCCTTATGAGTAAGTATAATTAAATATTTATTAAATAATAGCTATGGAAAATGAAACTACTAGTATTGCAAATGAATCTACTAACATTGCAATGGAATCAAAAACAGAAGAATTTGATTTTAAAGAACATTTAGTAAAAGCATCCCTAGGTGCTTTATATTATTTATTTGTTTACATCCCATTCATATTACCTTTTAATATTTGGGGAAAAGCTGCGACACGAATTAGTTTATTATGGGATGATAAATCGATACTTTATAATGAAAATGAAGAAGGCTATCCTTTATTTGCATTTTATTTCAATTATATAATCAACTTTATTTTTGATGCATTTATGTTTTTGGCATGGCCAATTGGACTTATTTTAGCGACATATGATTACATAGATGGTCTTGAATATGCTAATTTATATGATGTCTATATAATGTCTTTATTTACGTATTATTTTTCTGTAATAGGTATTCGATTAGCAAAAGAAACGCTGTTTTTTGTTCTTAACTATTTAGTTAAATGGTTATTTACTGTTATTAAGAACATAGGATCACTTATTAAAAATATGTGGCTTTTAAATTTCGTTATTAGAAAGAAATAAGTTTAGCCGAATACAAATAGCTGAAAAGCATTGAAAAAAGATGTGACATTAAAACGTCACATCTTTTTTTTTACGTTTTAACAAAGCTGTGAAAACTCTTTGTGTTTTTTTTGCTCTTATTTTTAGACCTGATCACTCAAATAATTCTCTATTCTTTGCTACAATTACGCCTTGACTTTTTTTCATTGTTTTTGTGTCAAGACAAAAATAATGTGCCTACACGATAGCTATCGGTGCGGCATAAGGGCTATAATGAATATGATTGTTTCTTGGATTAAATAGGTTCCTCAAATAGCTCTCTATTCTCCGCGACAAAATGCATCCCCGCTTCAAGGCCTAATCTATAATCATCTTCTATTTTTTCCAATGTACTCGCGTAACTTGTAGTTTTTAAATATTTTTCAGGAGCTAGCTGATAAATATCTATGTCAGTGTGCTCTTTATCTAAAAATTTAACCACCTTGTTGTAATATAGATAGTCATCAGAAAAGCGTTTACTTAATTTCGGGTTATTACGGTGCCAGAATCCTCCAAAAACACCAAAGTAACTCCAATCTTCTTTGTGATCTTTTGGGAGCGTTCTAATTACTATTAGTTTTTTTGCACCTTTTTTAATTCCTCTTTGCACAGGAATAGCATCACTCCATCCACCATCCATTAATTGGCGTCCATTCACATTACAAACACCTCTAGAAAAAAAGGGTAAAGTTGCGGAGGCTCTAAGGTATAAAAGCCACTTGTCCATTGTAGGTTGCAAATAAACGGGATTACCATTAGCCATATCTGTGGCTACAATTTCAAAAATTTTACCCTTTAAATTATCCATTGCACATTTAATGTCTAAAGGGTATTTTTCCTGTGTAAACTTCTCTAAATATTCTAAGTTAACAAACCCCTCTTCAGAAAACACATTTTTAATATTTATAAATTTATCATCGTTTGAGAGATCTTTTAATATGTTTAATTGTGCTCGAGATTGGCCGCTTAAAAAATAAGAAAGACTCATGGCTCCTCCAGAGACTCCAGCGTAATAGTCAAATGGGTTAAATCGCAATGCATTAAAAGCATCTAGCACGCCAGCAGAAAAAACAGAACGCATCGATCCTCCCTGTACTATTAATCCTATGTTGCGTTCTTTTTTCATAAAAATTTAAATCCTTTATTAATAGTTAACTCAATTAAATACAAAATGTTTATATTTATTGACGAATTAAAACATTTTGACGATGACATTTTATGACAAGCTGAAGGAATTTTTCAAAACCAACGATCCACATAGACTTTACATGGCAAATAAAATTGCTAGAAAATTTCGTACGGGAACTGAACAAAAAGTAGTTTTAAATAGACTTAAAATAATTTATGAGAACGGAGGTCCTTCTGAAATTGTATTAGGTCCAACTGTTATTAATACACCTACTGTTGAATCGGAAGTTTCTGAGATAATGAGTGACACACAAGAAGAACGAGCATCTGTTGAAATTGAGATTGAAATTGATGGAGAAGCTCCTGAAATTACAATTGAAACTCCAGATGATGAAAAAGAATCTTAATTAGAAAATAATATGTACAAGAGCCATTCGTTATTTAGCGAATGGCTTTTTTTTTATTTAGTATGAAAAATAGATTAGTTGGATTGATTGCATTGATATTACTGAATGCATGCACTGGAGTAGTTGAAGATGTTAAGAATGATAGCCAATCCAAAGTTGCGGTATCGGAAACTGAAATTGATAAGAAAGAGACTTATCGACGGTATGTGCTCAAAAACAGGATAGAAACAAAAAAAGCTAGGGCTTTTCAATACAAATTTGGAGAACCAAAAGAGCAAGGTATTTTAGTTTATGAAACAAACTATGATAGTAAAGGAAATATCTTGGATTCTATAGTCTATAACTCAAATAAGATTTCTTTTCATGAAAAATATTCCTACAATAATAAGAATGAGCTGATAATACGTGTTTTAATAGATAGTTTGGGCGTTGAAGTTCAGAAGTCGGAGAGGTTACTTAATGATAAAGGATTAGAAAGTGGATTTGTTATGTATCAAAAGGACAGTGTTTATTATCAGCAACAAAGAGAATACAATGAGAAAGATGAATTAATAAGGCTAACTGAGTTCGATGCAAGAGGATTGGCTGACGGAGTTTCCAAATTAGTATCTGAATATGCATACGATGAAAAGGGGAAATTATTATCTCAAACAGAGTTAAATAATGTAGGGCATATTTTATCAAAAGTTATCTACACCTATGATAGCGAGGGTAACAAGATTAGCATTTCTAACTATAATTCTACTGGAGATTTACAGGGTAAGACATTATTAAAAGAGTATGTAAATGGAAATTCCAAACGGGTTGAAAAATATGATGCTTTCGATAGTCTTTATGCTTTTTATAAATACGAGTACAATTTGAATGGGGAAGAGACGAAGAATATTATATTAAATGGAATAGGGCAAGTAATTAGACAATCAAATACTACAATAGATGAGCATGGTAATAAAGTTCTGTTTGAAATATATGAGGGAGAAGTTGGCTTTTTAGGGAAAGATGCAGTTAATTATAACCAAGATGGACAAGAAACTGAATTAACTGTTTTTGACAATAAGAATAAACAAGTCAAAAGAAAAGTGACTGTTTATAGTGAGAAAGGCTTAGTAACTAAAGAAGTAAATTACAATAAAATTGATGAGCCTATTTATCAGTTTGTTTATGATTATACTCATTTTAAATAAATAATTTTATCCAGGCAGTTTGTGCCGGTAAATTGAGATAGTAAAAAAGATGAAGTTGCAGCGGGATTTTTTAGCGAAAACAACCAATACTCCTTTCAATATCGAAGTTGAAAAAGCAGAAGGAGTATATATTTTCGATAAACAAGGAAATAAATATTTCGATTTAATTTCAGGCATTGCAGTCAGTAATTTGGGTCACAATAATTTGGCAATTAACGATGCTATAAAAAAGCAAGTTGATAAATACCTACACGTTATGGTGTTTGGAGAGTATAGTCAAACCCCGCAATTAGAATTGGCAGCAAAATTAAATTCAATTCTACCCGAAAAATTGACGACAAGTTATTTCGTGAATTCAGGTACTGAAGCGAATGAGGCTGCCCTTAAATTAGCAAAAAGATATACAGGAAGGACAGAGATTGTCTCGTTCTACAAGTCTTACCACGGAAGTACCCATGGTTCTTTAAGTGTAACGGGCAATGAGACAAAAAAAAATGCATTCAGACCTTTGTTACCAGATGTAAGATTTATCCATTTTGATAATATATTGGACTTAAAGAATATTACAAAAAAAACGGCTTGTGTAATTATTGAACCTATTCAAGGAGATGCTGGAGTTCGTATTCCCACAAAGGTTTTTATGGAAGCTCTAAGAAGCAAATGTGATGAAACGGGTACATTATTAATTTTTGATGAAATTCAGACAGGGTTCGGCAGAACAGGCAAATTTTTTGCATTTGAGCATTTTAATGTTGTTCCAGATATATTGACAATTGCAAAAGCAATGGGAGGAGGAATGCCAATTGGTGCTTTTATAGCATCAAAAACCATAATGGATTCATTAACCACTAATCCAGAATTAGGTCATATTACTACTTTCGGAGGGCATCCAGTAAATTGTGTTGCTGCTCTTACAAACATTAATGAGCTTTTAAAAGACAACCTTATTGAATCCGTTGAAAAGAAGGGGCAGCTATTTGAGGAAATAATAACACATCCTTCCATTAAGGAAATCCGACGTAAAGGATTATTTTTTGCAATAGAAATGGATAGCCCAGAAACTGTACAAAAGGTTGTTGAGGGCTGCAAAAGTAGAGGAGTGCTTAGCTTTTGGTTTTTATCTTGTCCAGAAAGCTTTAGAATTGCCCCACCTTTAACTATTTCAGAAAATGAAATTAGGATTTCTGCTAAAATTATTTGGGAAGTGATTGAAAGTATTAATTAACTCTTCTTTCTATTCTACTTATATTTTTTACAATACTTTAATGTATCTAAGAAATACTAATGCAAGGTGTGGAAAGGCGTACCGCATAAAATGGATTATGAGATCAAACTGAACGGTTAGTAAGACTGGATAGCTACATAGTAGATCATCCAGCCGCATTTAGCATTTAGGAGGAGAGAGTTATTTATTTTTGGTGGTCATTGGGGAAAAGGCATTTTTGTTTCTTTTTTTGCCTAGAAAAAAAAAGGAGCCAAGTCGCTGCGGTGAGCGACATAGGTCAACAACACCGTAAATTTTACTTAATGTTCATCTTCAGGAATCACCTTTTTTACTCTACCAACTTCTCCTGTTTCTAGTTTTACCTTTATACCATGTGGATGATTGGGAGACTTTGTAAGGATTCGTTCAACATGTCCATCGGTTAATTCGCCACTGCGCTGATGGTGTTTTTGAACGATTTCAACATAATAGCCTATTTCTATATTTTTACGAATTGACCCGTCAGTATTACTCATTTTCTGTTTTTATTTCTTTTAGCAAATCTTTATTGTGTTTGTTTTCTTGGTTCAGTTTAGTTTTAATAGCTTTTTCTGATTTATCGATTTTTTGAATTTTGTGCAACTGAATTTTATACAAACTCTTTTCATACTGAATATCAGCTTTGAATCTAAGCTTTTCTTTACCAGTTTCAGCTAAATACTCTTTAAGCGCAGCCTTTATATTTACTCTATATTCCTTAAACCAAGACATGAAAGAGTTATTCCGTTCTTGAACTCTTGCCATAATTTCACCTAAATTTGAAAGACGATTTAATGAGATTTCATTGAGAGTATTCAATTCAGTAATGTATTTCTCTATTGATCCGTTGCTGTATACTGTTTTCAAAAGGCTGTAAGCTTCCTTTTTAATTTGATTTATGGTATTCAATTCCTTTTTATAATTTGAAAGCGTTTGTTTCTGGAGCCATATAAATTTTTTCATCAAAGAATCAGCCAATTCTAAATGATGAAGGTGAAGTTCATTTACGCTATTTCTACAAGAGAAATACGTCGAATCTAGATTGTGGTCATAATCCTCAACAATTAACTTAGCCTTCTTCCCCCAAGCCGTTTCTTGAATTAAGGAGTCAATAATATTCTTTTTTAACGAGGTGAAATCCTCTTTAAGTTGTTTATCAAATTCATTTTCTAAACTGTCCATTTTAGCTTTAATAAGGCCAGTTTTAGCGAAAAGTGTTTCGATCGTTGTTATTGTCTGATTAAAGACTTTAGCAGAAACAGGTTTTGTTTCCTTGAAACTAGAAGACCATTCTTCGTGTTTGCTTATTTTATGTTGATGGGCCCCAGATTTTTCATGAATCTGTTTGTTTTCATTCTTAAATTCCTTTGATAATTGAACAGTTTTATCTTGAATTACTGAAAGCTTAATCTGTCGTTTTCTATTCTCACTAGTTACCGTTTTATTCCTTGTTTTATGCACTTTGCTATTCGATGCATAAATCATTTTTTCTATTTGAAAAGCATTTTTTAAATGAGATTTTGATTCGTTTAATTTTGAAAATAAAGAATCAATTTTAATTAATCGATCTGCAATCAGGTATTCTTCGTAAATAGGTTTTTGTTTAAATAGACTAATGGATTTATTCACAAAAGTTATCTCTCCATTTGCTAAAGCAACATAATTGGTGTCATTGTGTTGATTTCCAGCCGTACCTTCAACCAAATCCGGGTGAACTGAAAATACATAGTCATCAATTTTCTTGTTATAATCATATTCATGTTCTCCAGAAGATGCATTAATATGCGCTTTTCTTTCCCACAGCTTCTTTCTGTAAATATTTGATGAAATAGTATCTTCCGATAATTGCCACATGGGCATTAATGGGAAATGTGTATCCATCATTTCTTGATTTTTTAAATAATAATCTCGGGAAGGTTTGTGTACAAATTTTAATTTCTTTTTAATAAAATAAAAATGTTTAACTCCTCCCGGGTAGGGAATTACAATATTCTTCTCAATGAATTTTTTCACGGGGTATTTTTTCTTCTGCATACAACCCGCATCAAATGTGATATCTATTAAAAACCAATTCCCATTAATTTTAACAGCGTTCCAGACGTGATTACTTATTTCATATGCTTTTGGATCGTAATTGGCAGAATATTCTGGAGTAACGTTGCCTCTTACTATTTGACATTCAATTTCAGCGAACTTACACATTTCATCAAATAGCATTGCGTATGAACTTGCTGGTCCTTTTCTTTTAAAAAGTGCTTTTTTTGCCGTTTTATAAGAACTTTCGTATGATTTCGAATTCTTCCATTTTACCTGTTGAGTAATCCATTCGTGGATGGCTAAAACTTTATCTTCTTCAGAAGACATATCTTTAGTTACGTTAGCTGTGAGTTTAGCAATGTTACCTCTGTTAAAGAAGTACTTTTCTGTATTTTGAGAAATACCATTTAACGCGAATAAACAGAAGAGTAGAAGGAGTTGTATTTTAAATATTGTGGTCATTCGCTAGTGTAACAAAAGAACAACCAAAAAGTCACAATTTTACTTTCCAATAGAGATATCTTTATTTTCAATACCTCTCATTCTACAAAATTCATCAACAACCCCTTTGTGCGTAACGGTTTTGGTTTTAAAGAAGTTAATAATTTGTTTTTTCTCTGCATCCGTTGCTTCTAATTGATTTAGAATATTCAATAAGTGCATTTTCATGTGTCCTTTTTGAATGCCTGTGGTAACCAACGATCGAATAGCGCCAAAATTCTGAGCTAAACCTGCTGTAGCAGTAATCATCATTAATTCTTCTGCACTTGGGTTTCCCAATAGTTTGTGTGAGAATTTCACAATCGGATGTAGCTTGGTTAGTCCTCCAACGGTTCCTAAAGCCATTGGTATTTCTATCCAAAATCGGAATATTCCATTTTCTACAGATACATGCGTTAAGCTTTTGTATTGTCCATCTTTTGCTGCGTAAGTGTGCCCGCACGCTTCAACAGCTCTAAAATCATTTCCAGTAGCTAATACGACTGAATCTATCCCGTTAAAAATGCCTTTGTTATGTGTTGTTGCTCTATAAGGCTCTATTGCAGCAACATGAATCGCTTGTACAAACTTCTCTACAAATAATTCAGGAGACATATCTGTTCCTTCTGTTAATTCTTCCACCTTGCAACTTACTTCACTTCTAACTAAACACTCTGGAGTATAGTTGGAGAGAATACACATTATCACTTGAATTTTTTTCTCCTCATCAGTAAGAATAGCGTCACTTTGTATTTCAGTAGTTAATGTTTTCGAAAACTCTTCCAAAAGGCTATTAATAAAATTCGCGCCCATAGAGTCACAGGTCTCAAATTTTGCCATTAGCTGGTAGTAATTTGGTTCCAAATCACATTTATTAATGAGTTGAATGTCTACTATTCCACCGCCACGAGCCCGCATGTTTGCTGTAAGGTTTTCTGTGTTTTGAAAGAACTTATCTTTTACACGCTCAAAGAAATGAAGTAACCTTTCGTATTCCCCATACCAAGCAAAATGCACATGTCCGACTTTAACTGTAGAAATAACTTCAGCTTTAAATCCACCTCGATTTAACCAAAAAGATGCCGATTTTGCAGCCGCTGCAACAACAGAGCTTTCTTCAATAGCCATTGGAATGCAGTAAACTTTACCATTAATCATAAAGTTGGGAGCAATTCCAAAAGGCAGGTAAAAGTTTGTCAACGTATTTTCGATAAACTCATCGTGTAATTTCTGAGTTTTTGCATCGTTGTGCCAATAAGATTGCAGTAATTTAATAGAAGCATCATCGCCTTCTAAATATTCCTTAGTTAACCACTCAATTTTAGCTTCTTTCGATAGCTTGCTAAATCCTTTTATTGTCTTATTTACCACAGTTAAATATTTTCGTTATGCAAATATAAAGCGTTCTTTTTCTAATAAAGAACATTAAGTTGAATAACCTTCTGTAGTGAATTAAAGTATAGTTGATATCTTGAAATTTGTTAAGATAAATTTCCTTGTTCAATTCTGCATTTATCTTCTAAATATTAAAAATGTTTAATTTAGATAAACCGGCATGCTGTTAATATGAATTAATGCGTTTACAGATTCATTATTTTTAATTCGGTTTATAATTCCATTGATAATTTTGTCTAATTGATTTTCGGAGCAAGAATTGACTTGGCCTTTTTCATCGAATAAAGACCAAAAACTTAAAATAAACGCTATTTTTTCAATTCTTGTCATGCTGTTTAATATTATTGTACGTAAAAGCAGTAGAAAAGATTGTGCCAATTATTAATTGGGTAGTTTTTAGGTTTAAATGATCCTTATTTAATGTTATTCGTAATTTTACTGCAATGAGGAAACTAAAAGAATATTGGAAAAAGTATAATTCATTTTTTGTCGATGTATGGCAATACTTAATTATTATTATTTTGTTTATTTTGGCAGCTATTTTCTTTTTATAACGAACAAAAGAGTTAAATATCTCTATATAGTTTTTCTACAATTCCTTTGGTGTGGTTTGCAAATTCTTCGGGTTTTTTATGCATGAATGAACTTGCTTTTATTGGCTCACCTATATTGACATAAACTTTTCCTGGACGAAACTTTAAACCTCCGGGTTTGTGCAATACTTCACTTCCTTTTATAGCGATTGGAATAATATCTATTTGAGAACCATTTGCTATAACAAATGTCCCTTTCCTAAACATTTCTATTTTGCCAGATCTTGATCTTTTCCCTTCAGGAAACGCAATTACGTTTTTACCAGATTTAATTAGTCTACCGGCTTCTTTCATGCTTTCTAGAGCTTTCATTTTATTTTTTCGGTCAACATATATCATTCCCATTGCAGTAATACACCATCCAAACAATGGGATTTTCTTTAGCTCTTTTTTTGCAATAAAATGCAAGCTGACGGAAGTGATGGTAAACAGAATAGGAATGTCAAAATTTGACATATGATTTGCAGCATAAATGTATGTTTTGCTCGGGTCAATATTTTCTTCACCCCTTATGATTAATTTTCCTCCAACCAGAAGTAGTAATAATGGCCCCCAAATTTTTCTACCTATCCAATAAGAAGCTTTTGGAAAACCAATAAGGGCAGGAATCAAAGCCAAAAGAGTGCACAAAAGTGTGTGTGCAACAATTAGTATTGATTGAATGATATTTATTATAACCCACATGTCTGTAAACAAAAAAACCTTGTATTACCAAGGTTTTTTTGTTAATTTTCTAAATGTATGTTTAGTTTACGCTTACTAACTCAATTCCATATTCTCCAGCGTTGAGCTTTACTTTTACTTTTTTAAAGGTTTCAATAGTGTATTCTACATCTTCTAGTGAGTGAGATGCAGTTGGTATCAGCCTAAGTAAAATCATTCCTTTAGGAACAACTGGATAAACGACAATTGAAGTAAATATGCTGTAATTTTCTCTTAGGTCATGTGTAATAGCTATTGCTTCATTAACAGTTCCTGAAATCATAACAGGTGTTACACAAGAATTTGTTTTACCTAAACTAAATCCTGCGTCAACTAACCCTTTTTGCAAAGCATTTGTAATCGTCCATAACTTGTCTTTCTGTTCAGCTTTTTTAAGAATCTCTAATCTTTTAATTGCTCCAACAACTAAAGGCATTGGCAAAGATTTTGCAAATACTTGAGAACGCATATTATAACCTAAGAAATTGATTACATTTTCCGAGCTACAAATAAACGCGCCGATACTTGCCATAGATTTAGCAAATGTTCCAAGCAGGATATCTATTTCTTGATGCACTCCTTGCTCTTCACCAGCACCTTGTCCTTTCTTCCCAAGAGTTCCAAACCCGTGCGCATCGTCAACCATTAAACGGAAATCGTACCCTTGTTTTCTTAATTCAACAATTTCTTTTAATTTTCCTTGATCACCACTCATCCCAAAAACACCCTCGGTAATCAATAGTATGCCTCCGCCAGTTTCTGCAACAATTTTAGTTGCTCTATCCAATTGAGTTTTGCATTTTTCCATATCGTTATGCGGAAATACAAATCTTTTTCCTTGATGCAATCTTACCCCATCAACAAGACAAGCGTGGCATTCACTGTCATAAACAATAACATCATTTCTGCTTACTAAAGCATCGATAGCAGACATAAAACCTTGGTAACCATAATTTAGTAGGTAACAAGATTCCATTTCCATAAAATCAGCAATTTCTTCTTCTAGTTGTTCGTGTTTGCTAGTCTGACCTGACATCATTCTAGCGCCCATTGGATATCCTAACCCCCATTCTACTGCTGCATCTGCATCTACTTTTCTAATGTCTGGGTGGTTTGACAAACCTAAGTAGTTATTAATACTCCAAGTTAGAACCTTCTTTCCTCTAAAGATCATGTGAGAACCTATTTCTCCTTCTAGTTTAGGGAAGGTATAGTATCCATGAGCATCTTTTGAATATTGACCTAAAGGGCCTCTGTTTCCTGCAATTCTTTCAAATATATCCATATAGTAAATAGTTTTTATCTAAAAATCAATGCAAATGTAAGCTATTGCCAGTATTGTTCAAATATTGTTATAGAAAAATATAAACAGAAAATAGTTAATTGTTTATAAGCGGCCTTTCTGATAGATTGATAAAAAGAATAATTTAAGCTTCACATAATTTACTTTATGTATAATCGTTAGAAGCACGAGATTAAATTTCCTACATTCGCGAACTAGATGAAAAAAATGAAATTAATATTACTATTGTTTATAGCTTCAACGACTATTTTTGTTGGCTGTTCTGAGCACAGTAAAATCATAAAGAGTTCAGATTACGACCTCAAATATAAAAAAGCCATTGAATATTATGAAGCTGGAGATTGTTACAAAGCTCTTCCATTATTTGAAGAACTAATGACCTATTTCAGGATGACAGAAAGAGGTGAAGATGTTTATTATTATTATGCGAATACGCACTTTTGCTTAAAGGATTTCTATTTAGCTGCATATTATTTTAAGAGATTTACTGTAAATTATCCAAATAGCCCGAAAGCAGAAGAATGTGCTTTTAATTCGGCTAGATGCAGTATGTTAAATTCTCCGGAGTATAATTTGGATCAATCAGACACATATAAGGCGATAGATGATTTCCAACTGTTTATGAATCATTACCCAGAAAGTGGGTTAGTTGATTCATGTAATACATTGATAAGTACTTTAAGAAACAAGCTGGAAACTAAGAGTTTTGAAAAAGCAAGGCTGTATTATAAAATGGAGAAATATCGATCTGCTGTCATTTTATTTAATACAACATTAGAGGAATTTCCTGATACGGATTTCAAGGAAGAGGTCTTGTATTTAATTGTTCGATCTAATTTTTTGTTTGCCAGTAACAGTATAGAGACAAAAAAAGAAGAGCGATATGATAATACTATCAAATCTTATCATACCTTTGTTGACCAATTTGACTCAAGTAAATTTATGAAATCAGCAGAAAGCTATTATAAATCGAGTCAAAAAGAATTAGAAATAATTAGAAACGTCAATTAATATGGCTTATAGAGACAGTACAGCAGAGAGAACTACAATTACTAGAAATATTAGTGATTTAGAAGAGAAAACAGGAAATGTTTACGAATCCATCGTGATTCTTTCAAAAAGAGCTAATCAAATAAATGCTGAGTTAAAAGAAGAGTTAACTTCTAAACTAGAAGAATTTGCTTCATCTACAGATAACTTGGAAGAAATTTTTGAAAATAGAGAGCAGATAGAAGTTTCTCGTTTTTACGAAAGATTGCCTAAGCCAGGTGCAATGTCGATGCAAGAATTCGAAGAAGACAAAATTTACTGGAGAAAGCCAGATTCTGAGACTAAGTCATAAAACGGTATGCTCAGCGGCAAGAAAATAATTCTAGCTGTTTCGGGTAGTATAGCCGCTTACAAGTCGGCGTTAATCATACGATTATTAATTAAAGCTGGAGCTTCTGTCAAAGTAATTATGACCGAAGCTTCCGAGCATTTTATAACTCCATTAACACTTTCTACTTTGTCTAAAAGTCCTGTATTAAAGGATTTTACAAAGGA
This sequence comes from uncultured Flavobacteriales bacterium, assembly GCA_963926405.1. GTDB lineage: Bacteria > Bacteroidota > Bacteroidia > Flavobacteriales_D > Parvicellaceae > CALSMU01. The sequence goes on along the minus strand of CAWUXI010000089.1, from coordinate 4,557 downwards.
TGATGATTCAGGAGAATGGAATAATCATGTAGAATTGGGATTGTGGGCTGATGCAATCATTGTTGCTCCCGCTACAGCTAATACCATGGCTAAAATGGTTTCAGGTCATGCTGACAGCTTATTATTGGCAGTTTATTTATCTGCTAGATGTCCAGTGTTTGTTGCTCCTGCAATGGATTTAGATATGTATCAACATGGTTCAACCCAAGATAATCTAAAAACACTTATTGAGCGAGGGAATTTGATTATCCAACCGGAATCGGGTGAGCTTGCAAGCGGTTTGATAGGTGAAGGAAGATTAACAGAGCCAGAACATATTCTTGAATTTTTATACAAGTATTTTACTGATAAAGCATCACTTAATGGTTTAAAAGTTATGGTGTCAGCTGGTCCAACTCACGAACCAATTGATCCAGTTCGGTTTATTGGAAATCATTCTTCAGGAAAAATGGGGTTTGCATTAGCAGAAGAAGCTGCCAAAAGAGGAGCAGATGTGACTTTAATTGCTGGTCCGGTTAGCTTGGAAACACCACACGGAGTAAATAGAATTAATGTCAAAACGGCTCAAGATATGTTTGATGCCTGTGCAGGTAATTTTGATAATCAGGATATAATTATAATGGCAGCTGCGGTTGCAGATTACACACCTAAAGTGGTTGCTTTAGAAAAGGTGAAAAAGAAAGCTGAGGATTGGAACATTGCACTGAAGAAAACCAAAGATGTTTTAGCATGGATTGGAGAGAACAAAAGAATAAATCAAAAATTAATTGGTTTTGCTTTGGAGACCGAAAATGAACAGGCCAATGCGTTAGCAAAGTTAGAAAGAAAAAATTTGGATATAATTGTACTTAATTCATTGAAAGATCAGGGGGCAGGGTTTCAATATAATTCAAATAAAGTGACAATTATTGATCGAAATAATAAAGTGACTAATTTTGAGTTAAAGAGTAAGGAAGAAGTAGCCATAGATATTTTGGATGCAATAGAAAATTACTAAGTTTGCGATTAATGTATTTGATTAGAATAAATATAATATTGCTGATGATTGCTCTTTCTTGCTCATTGAAGGGGCAAGAGTTGAATTGTCAGGTACAGGTTATTGCACCAACATTGCAAAGTTCGCCAGCAAATTCAGAGATAATGCAAGAGTTGCAGTCATCTGTTTTTGAATTTATTAATGGCACGAAATGGACCAATGAAGTTTTTCAGGATGAGGAACGTATAGAGTGCAGTATTTTAATAAAAATTAATTCAAAAACAGGAAGTGATCAATTTGCCGCAAGTATTCAAGTCTCATCATCTCGTCCTGTTTATGGTTCAAGTTTTAAAAGTCGCTTGTTAAATTATAATGACAATAGTCTTACTTTTCAGTATCAAAGGGGGGCTTCGTTAGTTTTTACACCAGATAGACACCAAAACAATTTAGCCGATGTTTTGGCTTTTTATGTTTATATGATTATTGGTTATGACTATGATTCATTTTCATTAAAGGGTGGGACTCCATATTTTGATAAAGCTCAACAGATTGTATCGAACTGCCAAAATGCACCAGAATCTGGTTGGAAGCCTCAAGAAGGTACTAAAAACAGATATTGGATGGTGGTTAACCATATGCAAAATTTGTTTGATCCATTGCGCGTTTGTTTTTACGAATACCATAGACAAGGGTTTGATTTGTTGTATTCTAAAAGAGATGAAGCTATTGGGAAAGTAACAACTTCCATACAGTTATTAGAAACTATTCACAAAACGCGACCGAATTCCTTTAGTGTTCAAATGTTTTTTACTGCTAAAGCCGACGAGATAACGGCTCTTTATAAAGAAGCTCCCGTAGATGTAAAGAATAATATTTTTAATACTTTGGTGAAATTAGATCCAGGGAATATATCTCGTTATAATAAAATGAAACAGGGCAAATAAAATCTGTTAATTTTAATTAGATTAATATTTTTTTATAATCCTTTCTCTACATTTACACTCAAATTAATACTAGGATAAGATGAATATGTTTACAGGAGTTGGAGTTGCATTAGTAACACCTTTTCAAAGTAATGGACAGGTTGATTTTTCAGCTCTTCAGCGATTAGTTGAGCATCAAATAAAAAACGGGACTGATTACCTTGTCGTTCAGGGAACAACCGGTGAATCTGCTACTTTATCCTTAGAGGAAAAGAAATCGGTGCTAGATTTCATAATTGAAATTAACGCAAAACGATTACCAATTGTTTTAGGAATAGGAGGAAATAATACAGCATCAGTGGTCGAAGCAATTAAGTCAACTGACTTGAAAGATGTTGATGGAATTTTGTCAGTTAGCCCTTATTATAACAAACCATCTCAAGAAGGAATTTACCAACATTATAAAACGATTTCAGCGGCTACTTCAAAGCCAATTATCCTTTATAATGTTCCGGGGAGGACGATGAGTAACGTGCTGGCCCAAACAACATTGAGAATAGCAAGAGATTGTAAAAATATTGTTGCGGTAAAGGAAGCTTCGGGAAACCTTGAGCAAGTAATGGAAATTATTAATAATAAACCAGAAGGCTTTGTTGTTTTATCTGGTGATGATGCCTTGACATTGCCGCATATGGCAATTGGTGGCGATGGAGTTATTTCTGTAGTAGCAAATGCCTTTCCAAAAAGATTTTCTACACTGGTTCATGCAGCTATGGAAAATAATATGGATTTAGCGAGAGAAAAGCATTATGAGTTGATTGAAGTAATCCAGCAATTATTTGCAGATGGTAATCCAGGAGGAGTAAAACATGTTCTTAAATTATTGAATATTTGTGACGATAACCTGCGTTTGCCATTGGTTCCTGTAAGCAAAGAAGTTGCAGATAAGTTATATGCGTTAACCGCTAAAATAGGAGAGAAGGTTGTTTAACTAAACGTATAGTTAATATTTTGAATAAGCTCTAACTTGGTTTCAAGTTGGAGCTTATTTCGTTTAGGAAAATTGAGTTTTATCATACAATCCAATTCAAATCGTTGCTCTACTATTTCTAAATCAAAAGATTTAACCAATCCCATTATTGCATTCATACTTTCGTACTTAAAGCTAATGGATAAGAATTCAGTAACTTCTTGTTCGATAATTGTGGCATTATTAAGCGCATCTTTTGCAGCTTCTTTATAGGCTGTAATTAAGCCTCCGACTCCTAGTTTTATGCCCCCAAAATAGCGGATAACTATAATAGTGACGTTGGTAACTCCAAATGATAATAGTTGACCGTAAATGGGTTTACCGGCAGAGTTATTGGGCTCTCCGTCATCACTGTGTCTGTATAGTTTTCCTTCAGAACCTATGCTAAATGCGTAACAATGGTGCCCGGCATCACTATAGTCTTTCTTGATTCGAGCTTGCGCCTCTTTAAATTGAGTGTCGGTGGCAGTTGGAATAGCAAATGCAATAAACTTACTTCCCTTTTCTTTGTAGATTCCCTCCGAAGAAGTTTTTATTGTTTTGAAGGAATTCATTAAAATAGTAAGTGCCCAAAGCTAAATGTAGCAATTGCAACACACGCGAATAGAATCCCAATCCAATTTCCCCTGGTTAGTTTTTCTTTATAAAGAATAATGCCAATTATAGATGATAATACAACAACACCCATACTAACCATTGGGAATACTACAGAAGCTTCGAGGCCAGGAGTACTAAGTGCTTTTAGCATAAATAATAATGAAAAGAAATTAGGGACACCTAAAATCACTCCCCAAAAGATATTCTTCAATTCAAATTTTGGAGTGGATGCTAGCGACTTTCCTAAAAGAATTAGTATTCCACTCACAGAAGCCATAAAGAATAGCACAATAAAATACAACATGTCCTCTCCTGGTTTGAGCATTGTTTTTGAGTCATTAAAGATTGCGTCTGCTATTCCTTGTCCAACAAAGACTAAAATAATTAGCCAAAGATACTTTATGTTAAAACTGAGTTTACCTCCTTTTGTTGAGGCTAAATAAATTCCAATTAAAGCGAGAACAAAACCGATGATTTTTCCGGTCGATATTTGGTCTTCTGGATAGATTATAAGAGCTGCTGCTACGGGTATAACTAAAGACATTTTATTAGCAACAGTGGTAACAGCAATGCCAACTTTTTGTGTTCCGAAAGCATAAAAGTTAAAAACCACTATAAATAGGAAGCCTATTGCAATAGCGTGGTATAGCCATGGTGCAGAGAGAATGTATTGAATGTTAATTGGGTTTTCTGACAAGATAAAACCAATAGTTCCTGCAGTAATATAATTTACAATAAGTGCCTGAAGGTTATCTACTTTAAATCTTGCGAAGAGTTTAAAAATGACAATCAATAAATTGAAAACAACTATGGTTAGAAATACGTAAATCATTTTATGTAATAGGAGATTTCATCTTTTCCAAAAGATAATTGTTGGTTTGGTTCTATGTTAAGTTTAGGAGCTTTTATTCCCCCTACAAAGAAAGGCTTTCCTGTCAAAACTCTAGCTTCATCCCATAAATCATTTTCAATAAACTGATTTATGGTAAAGGCGCCTCCTTCAACAATTAATGAAATGATGTCGTTTTCGA
>CAWUXI010000088.1:0-16396 GCA_963926405.1 uncultured Flavobacteriales bacterium | reverse complement strand
AGAAAGCTCGAATTAGTTGATAATGCCTATATTTAGAACCATAAAACAGTTATATAGCCTATTATGATAAGCATAAAAGAAGCACTAGCGAGAGTTAAGGAAAACACGGCCAAGTTAGACTCTGTAAAAATTGATTTATTGAGTGCATTGGGATGCGTACTTTCAGAAAGTATTCAATCACCGATAAATATGCCTCCTTTTGACCAATCTGCTATGGATGGTTATGCTTTAGGTGGAGATGCTGTAGTGTATACTGTCGTTACTGAAATTCAAGCTGGCGCATCGGTAATTGGCAAATCACTGTCGCGTGGTGAAGCCGCTAGAATTTTTACGGGAGCTATGATTCCGGAAGGAACGACTTCTATTGCAAAACAAGAAATTGTAAAAAGACAAGGGGATACAATAACCCTAATGGAGGAAGTTAGAGAAGGAATGAGTATCCGAAGAAAAGGAGAAGAATTAGCAATAAATGAACTAGCAATATCTAAAGGAACTTATTTAAATCCTGCAGCAATTGGGTTTTTAAGTGGTTTAGGAATTCAGAAGGTAAATGTATACCGTAAACCTAAAATTGCCGTAATTGTTACAGGAAATGAACTAACTAAACCCGGAGAAAAACTACTTCCTGGTAGAATCTATGAATCTAATTCTGCAACATTAACATCTGTATTAAAACATGCAGGATTCGATTCAAGTTTAGTTACCGTAAAGGATAATTTTAATTCGACAAAAGAGACCATTGGAAATGCAATTGACCAGAATGATGTTGTTATCATTACAGGGGGAATCTCTGTTGGTGATTACGATTTTGTTGGAAAAGCACTCGCAGAATTACAAGTTGAAGAAGTTTTTTATAAGGTGAAACAGAAACCTGGAAAACCTCTTTTTTATGGTAAAAAAGGAGCCAAAAGCATCTTTGCATTACCAGGAAATCCCGCTGCAGTTTTAACTTGTTACTATATGTATGTGCGCACAGCAATTAGATCATTAATTGGTATTTCAAACCCAATGTTGGAAGAAAGAGAAGTATCTCTTTTACATGACTTCTCTAAAAAGGGAGATAGAGCGCATCTTTTAAAAGCGCATATTACTACAGAAGGAGTTAAAGTTCATGCGGGACAAAGTTCTGCTATGCTAAGTTCATTTGTAGGTGCAAATAGTTTAATTTACTTGTCAGAAGAAGATAGAGAAATAAAAAAAGGAGATAAAGTTCTTGTTTATATTCTTCCAATATAAGAACCTCAGATTTTACAATACAGCAACGTGAATAAAAAAATAAGTCTTTAAAGATGCATGCAACTGGGATAATATTAGCAGGAGGTAAAAGTTCTCGAATGGGTGAAGACAAAGGCCTTGTTCTGCTAAACGGCAAACCAATGGTTCACTACATTATTGAAGCTTTAAAAGAAGTTATGTCCGATATTATTATAATTTCTAATAACGAATCTTATACTAAATTTGGCATTCCAGTCTATGCAGACATTATTAAAGACAAAGGACCTGTTGGAGGCATTTATACAGGCCTTTACCATTCCAAAACAGAATTAAATTTTTGTATTAGTTGTGATGTTCCAATGATTTCATCGGATTTCATTTTATGGTTATTAAAAAGAAGTGGAAAATCATACATAACACTTCCTATGTGCAAAGACAAAGTACACCAAATGATTGGCGTTTACTCAAAACAAGTTTTATCAAACTTTAAAAAGAGCACAGAAAAAGGACATTTAAAATTAAGCCAAGTTAACAATGATATGGCTTGTGAAATAATAGACATTGAAAAAGAATATGCTAATTTTGACGAATTGATATTCAGTAATATTAACACCAAAAATGAATTGAGAAGCATTACCAATGAAAGCAAACATTAAATATTTTGGAATGATTGCTGAAAAGATTGGAAAATCAGAAGAATCAGTTGACTTGGACGAAAAAAACCAATCTGATTTACGCAATTATTTTGTTCAAAAACATCCATTTTTAAATGATATGGATTATCAAATAGCAGTGAATCAAAATTTAACAGAGGTTATTGATAATACTTCTGAATTTGTAGAAATAGCTTTACTTCCTCCTTTTGCAGGCGGCTAAAAAACTTTAGATAAATGGTAGATATAACTTTTAAAGCGAGCACACTTAGAATAGCAACTGCCCAGGCTATAGTAGCGGTGAGCAAGCAAGAAACGATAGATGCAATAAATAATAAAACTGTTCCTAAAGGAGATGTTTTTGCAATGAGCAAAGCTGCTGGTTTATTGGCTGTCAAGAAAACGTCTGATTTACTACCGGATTGCCATCCAATGCCAATTGAATTTACCGGCATTGAATACAGCATTGAAGGATTAGACATAACCATTACTATGACCGTTAAAACAATCTATAAAACGGGAGTTGAAGTTGAAGCTATGCATGGTGCTAGTATTGTAGCATTAAACATGTACGACATGCTTAAACCTATTGATAAAGGGATTGAAATCCGCACTATCAAACTGCTGCATAAAAAAGGGGGGAAATCTGATTTTAAAGATAAGTATAGAACAGATCTTACAGCCGCTGTTATTGTATGCTCCGATTCTATCTCAGCCGGCCAAAAAGAAGACAAAGCTGGTAAAGCGATTATTAAAAAATTAGAAGAATCCTCTGTTAAAATTAAAGAGTACACAATTATTCCAGATGAAATTGAAGACATCCAGAAAGCTGTATTAAAGCATGCTGCTGAAAAAACGGATATGGTACTATTTACTGGAGGAACTGGATTATCTAAAAGAGATGTCACCCCGGAAGCATTAAAACCAATATTGGATAGAGAAATTCCAGGGATTGCTGAGGCGGCAAGAAGTTACGGACAGGATAGAACTCCCTATGCAATGCTTTCAAGAAGCGTGGCTGGTGTAAAAGATCAAACATTGGTACTTGCCTTACCAGGTTCTACCAAAGGCGCTGCGGAATCTATGGACTCATTATTCCCAGCAATCTTACATGTATTTAGAATACTTAAGGGGGCAAGACATGATTAATCATTGGATTTAAAAATCTAGTTATCATTTTTAACTACCAAGTATCATAAAAAGGATGTACTTTGTAAAGCGATATCTTTATCAAAACATAACGGTTTTAATATCAGGATGAAATAAATGAAACTTATGGACCAACCTGCAGCAAATATTGTCGATACTTTTGGTAGAGAACACGATTATTTGCGTATTTCGTTAACAGAAAGATGCAATCTCAGATGCTTTTATTGCATGCCAGAAGAAGGAATACCTCTGCGAGAAAAGTCGGAGTTTATGTCTAGCGAAGAAACTTTGGCAATTGCTAAGGTTTTTGTTGGAATGGGCGTAAAAAAAATTCGCTTAACTGGAGGTGAACCTCTCGTAAAAAAAGATGCTGCCAACATAATCAGAGAATTAGGTAAACTACCTGTAGAATTAGCTATTACGACTAACGCTGTTCTTGTAGATCAATTTATTGATGTATTTAAAGAAGCTGGAATAAAATCAGTTAACGTAAGCCTAGACTCTTTACAAGAAGAAACATTTAACATGATCTCTAGAAGAAATTATTTCGACAAAATCATGAAAAATATCGAATTGCTCATTGCAAATGATTTTATCGTTAAAGTCAATGTAGTTGTAATGCGTAACTTAAACGAAAATGAAATACCCGCTTTTATTGAATGGACAAAGAAACAAGCCATTCACGTTCGTTTTATCGAGTTTATGCCTTTTGATGGAAATAAGTGGAACTGGGACAAGAAAGTTTCATTTAAAGAAATTCTTGATATAGCAAATGAGGCTTTTGGAGAAAACGCTATTAGAAAAATACAAGACAGCAAGAATGACACCACAAGAAGTTTTCGTTTGGCCGATGGAATTGGAACTTTTGGAATAATTAGCTCAGTAACAAATCCATTCTGTGACACCTGCAATAGGATACGTTTAACAGCTGACGGAAAAATTAAAAACTGTTTATTTTCACAAACCGAAACAGACATACTAAAAGCACACAGAGAAAACTTAGATATCAAACCCTTAATTATTTCTGCAATTCTTGACAAAAAGAAACAAAGAGGTGGTGCAGAAGAATTTAATGAAGATTTTGTTAAGAACATGAAGAATAGGTCTATGATTGCAATTGGAGGTTAGAAAAAGTTAGCATGCAATAAAGCTTTTTCTATTTCTAACTGTAGTAATTAAAAACTCGTATCCCAATCTGATTTTAAACTTTCCTATCTATTTCGTATAAATGACACATTGAAATAATAATAAAAGTACTTTTGTACTGTATTAATAGGATTAACACACTTAAATGAAAACAATTACTGAAAAGATATTAGCGCTAAAAAAGGAGAAAAATGCAGTAATTCTCGCTCATTATTATCAGGAAGAAGCAATTCAAGATTTAGCTGATTATGTTGGAGATAGTCTTGGTTTATCCCAAAGGGCTGCAGAAACGGATGCTGACATTATTGTTTTCGCAGGTGTTCATTTTATGGCTGAAACAGCTAAGATTTTAAATCCCAGTAAGAAGGTTATTATTCCAGATTTAAAAGCAGGCTGCTCATTGGCAGAATCTTGTCCTCCAGATACATTTGGGGAATTTGTAAAAAATCATCCGGATCATGTTGTGGTTACTTATGTAAATTGTTCTGCTGAAATTAAAGCGCTGAGTGATATCGTTTGTACCTCGTCCAATGCTTTAAAAATTATTGAATCTATTCCAAAAGACAAGCCGATAATATTTGCTCCAGACAAAAATTTAGGGAAATATATTATCAGTAAAACCGGTAGAGATATGCTTTTATGGGAGGGTGCATGCGTTGTCCATGAAGCCTTCTCTTTGGAGAAATTATTGAAAGTTTACCAAGAAAACCCTGGTTCTAAAATAATTGCACATCCCGAATCGGAAGAACATATACTGGAAACAGCAACATACGTTGGCTCTACATCAGGAATGATAAATTACGTAAAAGAAAATCCAACAGAAAAATTCATTGTGGCTACAGAAGCTGGTATTTTATATAAAATGCAACAGGAAGTTCCCGATACCGTATTAATTCCTGCTCCGGCAAAAGACGACAACACTTGTGCTTGTAGCGAATGTGGTTACATGAAAATGAATACTCTTGAAAAATTATACAACTGTTTATTGCATGAAACTCCCGAAATAGTAGTTTCGGAAGATATTCGTATAAAAGCTTTAAAACCTATTGAAAGAATGTTGGAACTTTCAAAATAGATACAGTAGAAAAACAAGTGAAAGACAAACAATGAAAACGGATTTTTTAGTCATAGGCTCTGGCATTGCAGGTTTAACCTACGTTATAAAAGTTGCTGAAAAATTTCCCAATAAAAAGGTGGTTGTTGTCACTAAATCTAACGAAGGTGAATCCAACACACAATATGCGCAAGGTGGCGTAGCCATTGTTCAAAATGCGACAGACTCTTTTGAGAAACATGTTCAGGACACCTTACAATCGGGTGATGGTTTATGCGATGAAGAAGTTGTTCGTACCGTAATAAGCGAAGGCCCGAAATGTCTTACAGAAATGATCTCCTGGGGAGTGGATTTTGATACGGATAGCGAAGGTGAATTCGATTTAGGAAAAGAAGGTGGACATTCTGAGAATAGAGTTGTTCATCACAAAGATATTACGGGTGCAGAAATCTCCAGAGCAATGTTAGCCAGATTAAAAAAGCTAAACAATGTGGAGCTGCTTTCCCATCACTTTGTTGTCGATTTAATTTCAGATCATCATTTAAAAAAGGATTTGCCAGAATTAAAAACAACTTGTTACGGAGCCTACGTCATTTGCGAAAAAGAAGGCAAAACAATTACAATTTCCTCTAAAATAACTGTTTTAGCATCTGGAGGCATTGGTCAGGTATATGGGCATACCACTAATCCAGTTATTGCAACTGGAGATGGCATTGCTATGGCATATAGAATAAAAGCCCGGGTAAAAGACATTGAGTTCATACAATTTCATCCTACTGCACTCTACTCTCCTGAAACAACGCCTGCATTTTTAATTTCAGAAGCAGTAAGAGGATTGGGGGCGAAACTCAGAAATAAAGCCGGTGTAGAATTTATGTATCAATACGATGAACGTGGAGCTTTAGCATCTAGAGATATTGTAGCACGAGCCATTGATTCAGAATTAAAAAAAACGGGAGAGAATTTCGTTTATTTAGATTGCACTGAACTAGCGGAAGACAAATTCGCAGCGCATTTCCCGAATATAAAAGAGAAATGTAAAAGTCTTGGGCTAGACGTCCATAAAAACTTCATACCTGTTGTACCAGCTGCACATTATGTATGTGGGGGAGTTCAAGTAAATTCTGATGGGCAAACATCCATTCAAAATTTATTTGCGTGTGGTGAATGTTCTCAAACTGGATTACACGGAGCAAACAGATTAGCTTCAAACTCTCTTTTAGAAGCATTTGTATTTGCAGATAAATGTGCTTTCAAGTCAATCGAACTTATTGATACGATTGAATTTAAACCTGAAATTCCTGAATGGAACTCAGAAGGGACTACTGCACCTAAAGAAATGATTTTAATTTCTTATAACCGAAATGAACTCCAACGTATAATGCGCGATTATGTTGGGATTGTAAGATCTAATCAACGTTTAGATAGAGCATTAAAAAGACTTCATTTACTGTATGAAGAAACGGAAACTCTGTATCAAACAACAACGATTTCTCCACAGCTTTGTGAATTAAGAAACTTGATAACGGTAGCTTACCTAATTGTAACACATTCCATTAATAGAAAAGAAAATAGAGGGGGTTTTTATAATCTAGACTTGGCCTAAACGTTTAGACTTACTAGCACATTTGCAGTAATAATATTAAAACAACCGAAACAACACTCACAGTCATCTAAGGTTACAACTTAATACCAATAATTGTTATATCATCAATTTGTTCTTGATCTCCTTTCCAATTATGAAATTCTTGAGCTACGGATTCTTTTTGCTCGACCATACTTTTACCTTGAATAGATAAAAGTATATTTTTTAACCTTTTCGATTTAAACTTCCTGTCTAATTCTCCTCCAAACTGGTCTGCATAACCATCTGTACCTAAATAAATAGTATCTCCCTTATTGTATTCAAAAACTTGTTCGTCAACCTTAAAAACTGGATCTTCAGAGCCAATTGAGCAGTGATTACCCTTAATTTCATGAAGAGCGTTTTCATCTTCGATTAATTCTGAGTAATTATTAATTACGTCAATAGGTTTAAAATTATTCTTTTTAGTAACTATATATAAGGGGCGCTTAGCTCCAGCAAATCGAATAATGTTAGAACTACTATCTATCGAACAGAGACAAATATCCATACCATCATTTGAAACATTACCTTGATTTGCATTCATAAAGTCTAAAAAAAGCTCATTTGCTTTAGTTAAAATTTCTGCAGGTTTCGTTAAATTAAACTGATCGACTGCATTATTTAAACTTATGTTACAAGCCATAGATATTAAAGCGCCCGGTATTCCATGACCAGTGCAATCCGCAGCAGCAACTAGGGTAACTTCATTTATTTTTTTTGCCCAATAAAAATCACCAGAGATAGCATATTTTGGAAGAAAATAATTAAAATGATCAGGAAATAATTCATTCATTTTTTCAGCACTAGGCAAAATTACATTTTGCACTGTTTTTGCACGATTTAAGCTATCAAAGAATCCCTTTGTTTTTTCCTGAACTTTAACTTTAAATTTACTTATGCTCTTCCTTGAATTTTCTTTTTCAATATTTTTTAGGTCTTCCGCTTTTTTTAACTGATGTGCAATAATGGACAGCAACTCCTTATTATGGTAGGGTTTGGCTAAATAATCCTCTGCTCCTAGGTTCATGCCCGTGCGAAGATCAGACATTGATGCCAGTGCTGTTAAAAAAACAAAAGGAGTATGCTTTATTTCATCATTCGCTCGGATTCCTTTTAAAACATCTAAGCCACTTATCTTAGGCATATTTATATCACAAAGGACTAAGTCTGGCTTTAAAATAAGCGCTCTATTCAGGCCCCTTTCTCCATCAGGTTCACTTGCTATTTCATACCCATTTATTGACAGAACATCGCAAATAGATTCTCTAATTAATGCTTCATCTTCAATTACTAATATCGTACTCATCGACATGTCTTTTATTTAATTCAAAAATAGAAAACTATTCCCAACTAAAATAACTTCAATTTCCGAACACCGTCATTTGTTCACCTAACGTAACCATTATGAATAATAGAGGAATCTGACAAAATCCGTCTATTACCTGTATCCTCAAAATGCCAATAAAACTAAACTTTTGACTTACTGAGGTAGTTACGTCTTACCTTTTAATAAGTTTAGCAGCTCTTCTTTTTTACGAACAGAGACATTTACACTTGAACCATCTGACATTAATAAATAACCTGCTTTTCCTCGAACAAATTTTTCAATATGCTGAATGTTTACAATGGTAGATTTGTGCACTTTTAAAAAGTTTTTACTACTTAATATCTCTTCAAAATCCTTCATAGGTTTAGAAACAAGGATTTTTCTATTGTCGGTTAGATAAAAGTTACAATACGCTCTATCCGCCTGACACTTAATTATTTTATCAAAAGAAATTAATTCTAACCCGTCATTGCAAGGCAAAGCTAATTTATTCGCATCTGTTATTACAGCTTCTGTTTTTTTGACAGTCCTCTCTAACAACTTGTTACGTCTATCTAAACGTAGTCTTACTGTTTTTAAAATATCGTTGGAAGCAAAGGGTTTAAAAATATAATCATCCGCACCCAAGCTCATCCCATAGCGGAAACTTTCTACTTCTACTTTAGCGGTAAGAAAAAGGAAAGGTGGAATTATTTCATCTTTAAATCGTTGATTAACTGCTTCAAGTAATTCAAAGCCTCCTAATTCTGGCATATTTACATCACAAAGCACCAAATCTGGTCTATTCTCAACAATAACATCATACCCTATTTTTCCATCACAGGCAGTTAACACCGAATAACCTGCCAATTCGAGAATCTCTTGCAAAGTATCTCTAATACCTTGTTCATCTTCTACGATGAGTATTTTTTCCATAATATTATTGAGGTTTTTTTTAGGTATTACATGCAAGTTATTAATCTTTTTTCAAAGAAATTGTTTTTTACCTACTATTTGTGTCAAATTATGGGGAGCATAGTATAAAAACCGGGCTTCAGAGAAACTTCTTTTTGCAGCTTCATTGCGAAGGCCACGGCTATGACAATACCACGTTGACTGATGAGATTACCACACTTTACTAAAACACAAAGTTCGCAATGACGACACGTGGGGGGATTTGTCTTATTCTATTAAACCAGCAGGTGAGTTTATAAATAATAGAATTCTATTACTAACCTCTAGATCCATTTTCATTTACCGCTTAAACGTTATTTCAAAGCAACTCCCCTCTCCCAATATAGATTTAGCGGAAATTTGTCCCTTGTTAACTTCAACGTATTCTTTTGCAATGTTTAGGCCTAAACCTGAGCCTTTAATGTCTACTGCATTATTCGCACGAAAGAAAGGTTTAAATAGCTTTAACTGTTCCTCTTCAGGAATACCTAAACCATAATCTTTTACAGATAATACAACTTCTGTTGGTTTAAAATGTATGCTCAATTTAGGATTCTCTTTTCCGGCAGAATATTTAAAGGCATTACTAATTAAATTAGACAACGAATGGGTTAGTAATTTAGGATCTAACCATACGTCGCAAGCTTCTCCCTCTTTAACAAAATCCAAACTTCTTCCGTCTGCTTGAATAGAATTAAATTCTTCTGCCAATTTCTCGCAAAAACCTACCAAATCTAAATTTTCAGGAGCATAAGCAACGTTTCCTGAAGTTACTTTACCTAAAACAAGAACTTCATCTATTAGATTAGTCATTGAAGCAATTGCTCCTACAATACGAGTCGTGACTTTTGCATACTTTTCGGGTTCTATTATTTTTCCCGAACTAGCCAACATTTCAAATAATTCGGCATTCGACTGAATAACCGCTAAAGGTGTTTTGAATTGATGCGATGCCATTGAAACAAAGCTAGTTTTAAGCAATCCCAACTCTTTTTCTTTTTCCAAAGAATTTTTTAGTTTTACTTCGTTTTCCTGCAGTTGCTTTTGCAATTGTGACTTAACAGTTATTTCTTTCGTTTTTTTCTCTATCTCAGATGCTAAGTTAGCTAACAAATTATCATTGGTCTTCTTGTGCTCGATTAAATTTTGCTTAAGCGTGATTAAAGAATTGTTCAAGACACTTATTTCATTCTTCCCACTTGATGCTTTTAATCCCACTTCATAATTTCTTTTGCTTAATTCAGCAGCAAATCGACTTGCTTTTCGCATTGGATTAGTAACTAAAATGAAAAAAAGTAAGGAAAGGAAAAGTAATATAATATTTGCTAAAATCGTTAATTGCCATATTGGTTTATTTAGATCAGCAAGTTCTTTTGCACTATCTTGCTTGGAAATCCCTATAATGATTTTTCCCTGAATTAATTCAGTATCAAGATTGGAGTTTTGCAGATAATAAGTAGTGGAGTCGTAATAAGATCTATTTTCACCTAAAGAATCTGGAAAACATCTAAATAGCTCAACCCCCTCATCTTTCTCCTCTAAAAGGGCAATGAATGCATATTTATTGTTCATCGAAACTCGAGCTATTGTTTCTTCAATAATCTTAAAATCGTTAGAGTTAATAGCAAATTGAATAGAGAGAGAAGAAGCTTCTGCAATCGCCTCTAATTCAGTTTTAGCGTGCTCTTCTAATAGGTTATAATTTCTATTATTATAATAATAAGCAAGAGGTAATGAGAGGCACAATCCTAGAATTGAAAAAAGCAACCACATTCGAAAAGCAAAGCTATTTAAAATATATTTCATTAATCCGGATTAGTTATTTCAACTTTAAATTCAGTTGGTATTTTTCCTTTATAATCAACAAATACAGCAATGGCACCTTTATTTTTCTTAAGTAAGTCCAACACTTCTTCATTACTCTCAGCAAATAATGGAGCGCTCGATCTACCTGAGAAAACAAGGCCCAACCAGTATTTTCTAACAGCCTGAACAGATTTGTTGTAAATCTGTTGAGCCATGTATTGCGTCTGTTCGTCCTGAGTAAACCTAAGAATAATAAGTACGCTGTTACCATTTTTCCAGCGACTCTTCTGCCCTTTAAGGATAGCTCCAATTTCACTAGTAGAATATGGTTTTTCATCTATAGAGTTTCCGTAAATTGAAATTCTAGAGGAATAATTTTGTCCGTAGCAGTTCCCGTTCATCAACAACAGAAATGCAACCGTAACAAAAACCGTAATACTTGATTTAAAATATAGCATAAGCAAGTTGTATTGTAAATTCGTAATGATTAGGAACCATGTTATTACTTGTCAAATTTTGGATGGATGTATAGTATTCTAGTTGGCATTTAACATTTAATATGGGCGTAAATTGGTGTTTATAGCCAACTCCATATTTGAGTCTATTAAATGCCCCATTCCTTAAGTCATTTTCTGCGCTGTGTAAGAAGTCGCAAACCACATATGGAGTATATTTCTCTTTAATATTATATCCAACATATAGGTAATTACTATAGCTTTGGGCCATCCCCAAGCTATCAGTTCTGGCGAAAGCTGTGGTAAATTCGTCCAATATTTCAAGTTGTTTTTCAAAACGAGCAAAAGAAAAGCTGATCAATTGATAATCCATGGAGCCATTATATAAAGAGCTATTCAAATGTGATTCTTGATGCATATGATGCACTGCACTGTTATCGGTTATATGATCGTAATAATACGAAGCGCCTATTCTCATGCCGTCAGTTGGCTTGATATGCAAAGCTGCAATAAAAGAAGGGTTAGTTCCATCACCCTCAAGAGAATTACCAGATTGAATATCGTAACCGAAGTTCAATTTCCCCAAATTCTGACCTTGAGCACGAATACCTAATGAGTGTATTGGAAGAAAGTAGGTAAAGGCAAGTGGCCTGTCTGCAGTTGGATAGAAAACCCTGGCATGGTAGTAAACATCGTTCCAGTAATTAGTTGGGGTGTGCATTTGCCCTATTATAAGAGAATGATTTCCAGCGTAATTGTACTTGATTCTTGCTCTTCTGACAGAAGTTACAAAACTACTAGTGCTAGTGCTACCGTGAGGACTAACGGAATAATTGATTGCGAATTCTCCTAAGAACGAAAACTTGTTGCCCATGTCACCCGAAACAAATAGACTTTGCTCCCCAAGTTTGAAGCCTAACTCAAGTTCTTCATCATCCTCATGATACTCTGCCTCGTAATCAATAGAACCAAAACCTTTAACATTAAAATTGCTTTGCGCCAAGATAAAATTGGAAGACAAAATAAGTGTAAAAAAGAATAAATAATTAAATTTCATAATTCGTATTTTTTGTAAATAATTCGTTAAATATACCCTATATTAATTTCATTTCTACCTAGCGCTTAAACGTTATTTCAAAACAGCTCCCCTCTCCCAATGTGGATTTAAGGGAAACTTGTCCCATGTTACTTTCAACGTATTCTTTTACAATGCTTAAACCTAACCCTGTACCATTAATTTCTGTAACATTATCTGCTCGAAAGAAAGGCTCAAATATATGTAACTGCTCCTCTTCAGTAAGACCTAAACCATAATCCTTTATGGCCAAAATCACTTCTGTTGGTTTAAAATGTATGCTCAACTGAGGATTCCCTTTTCCTACAGAATAATTGAACGCATTACTAATTAAATTCGTCAAAGAATGGCTTAGTAAATTAGCATCTAACTGCACCTTATAAGCTTCACCATCTAAAACAAAATCTAAAGTTCTACCATCTCGTTGAATCAAGTTAAAATCTTCAACCAATTTCTCGCAAAAAACTACCAAACATATATCTTCTGGAGCATAAAAAATATTTCCGGAAGTTAGTTTCTCAAGCGTAAGTACATCATCCATTAGATAAGTCATTTTAGAAATTGTTTCTGTAATACGGCTAGTTACTTTTGCATACTTTTCGGGCTCTTGTTTTACACCCGAGGCGTTTAACATTTCAAGTAACTCAGCATTAGATTGAATAACCGCTAAGGGTGTTCTAAATTGATGTGATGCAACGGAAATAAAACTTGATTTTAATTGACTTAACTCTTTTTCTTTAGCCAATGATATTTTTAACTCATCTTCACTATTCGTCAGTTCAATTGTTCGTTGTTGTACTTTTTCTTCAAGGCTATTGTTCAACTGATTTAGTTGTTCTTGGGCATTTTTCTGGACCGTTATATCTTTGGCTATTCCCGTCATCAAAAATGGTGTCCCGTCAGTACTTTTAATAATTCGCGTGGTACTGCTAATCCATTTTATTTCTTTATCTGCAGTTATTATCCTATATTCTAATTTAGTAACACCCAAGCTAAAAAGAGGTTCGTTATCTTTTTCAACTTGTTGTATATCATCTGGGTGAATCATATCGAGCCATAGATTTGGGTTTTCATACCAATCTGCCATGGGGAAACCGTATAACTTAACCACCGAATTACTCACATACTGCATTTGGTAATCAGGCAGGGTACGTCCCCAAACAACTTCTTCTAACGACCCCATTACAAGTTCTAATCTGTCTTTGCTAGCGCTCAACAAACTCTTTTGCTTTTCAATTTCTGCAGAGGCTTTTAATAGGCCTTCTTTTTCTTTTAGTTTTATTTTAATTTTATTCATCCCATTCAAAAAATATATTTGAATGCCAAAAATCAGTGCCGATATCAAAATAAAATTTGCACCATAAACAAGTACAATAGCGTTTTCATCTATATCTTCGTGGTAATAATTTCGTGCTAATTCATCAAGAAAACAAGCTAATACTAGGATGAAAAGTAAAGCATAAAACCACTTTTTAGCGACGTTGCTATCATAAAAAACAAGCGCTATAAATGGGGCAGTGCAACTCCATAAGAGCATACCACTGGACTGGCTAAATCCGCCAAGAGTTAGCTGAAGCAGAAAAGGCAACACCAGAACAAGAAATACTTGAAAGAAGCAAAATATTTTATACCGTTTCGTATAAACGAAATGAAAAAAGGTTGTTAGTGAAACAACGGCATAAACTAAAGGAATGATTCCTGAGATAACAATTCCATTTCGCATAAAATATAATCCCCAAATAATACTTGCCAAAGAATAGGGAATAACCATAATGGTCATGATCGATTTTCTTAAACGTTCTTCTGCAGAATCTTTAGGAATGCAGCCAATTTCAATTAGCCTTTTAAGTTTACCTTTCTTCATCATATTATCTTTCTTATATTTTTTGATTCACTTTTAAAGCATTCATCGCTTAAATGTTATTTCAAAACAGCTCCCTTCTCCCAATATAGATTTAGCAGAGATTTGTCCCTTATTAACTTCAACGTATTCTTTTGCAATGTTTAGGCCTAAACCTGAGCCTTTAATGTCTACAGCATTATTCGCACGAAAGAAAGGTGTAAATAGCTTTAACTGTTCCTCTTCAGGAATACCTAAACCATAATCTTTTACAGACAATACAACTTCTGTTGGTTTAAAATGGATGCTCAACTGAGGATTCTCTTTTCCGGCAGAATATTTAAAGGCATTACTAATTAAATTAGACAACGAATGGGTTAGTAAGATTGGATCTAACTGCAGCTTTATGGGGTCACCCTCTTTAACAAAACCCAAACTTCTTCCGTCTGCTTGAATAGAATTAAATTCTTCTGCCAATTTCTCGCAAAAATCTACCAAATCTAAATTTTCAGGAGTATAAGCAACGTTTCCTGAAGTTACTTTACCTAAAACAAGAACTTCATCTATTAGATTAGTCATTGAAGCAACTGCTCCTACAATACGACTCGTAACTTTTGCATACTTTTCGGGTTCTATTATTTTTCCCGAACTAGCCAACATTTCATATAATTCGGCATTCGATTGAATAACCGCTAAAGGTGTTTTGAATTGATGCGATGCCATTGATACAAAGCTAGTTTTAAGCAATCCCAACTCTTTTTCTTTAATTAAGCTATAATCTAAGTCTTTTGCTTTTTTCTTTAGATCCTTATTTTTATTTTCCAAATTCAGTTGCATTTCTTCAATAGAAGAGTTAAAAATGAGTAATATCATAATAAGTATAAATACAACGGATAATGTATTGACCAGGGAAAGATATTTTAAAACTTCAGAGTTGATTAAATATCTTGCTTCAAAATCTGAAAAGCAATAGTATAAAACCAAGTATAAACAGAAACTTGTAATCACATAAAGTGATCTTTTCCAAACTTTCCAACTAGTATGTAAAAAGAAAGCAGCTACTAGTATAATGAAATACATATTAAAATTACTTTCCCACCCAATGTAATAATCTGCCGAAATCATTCCTATAAAAGTATTTAAACTGGCCATAACAAAGGAAACCTCAATCCATTTATTTTTGAATAATTGGCGCCAAAATAAAAACAGAAAAAATGATATTATAGCATAGATGAACATTTCAGGCACTTCTATGATAAAGTAAAAGATACTTAAAAATAAATGAACAAAACTACCCGCCAAACAGGCGACACGCATCGACTTTATAAAGCGATTAGCGATCCGCTGATCGTTTTTAAGTGCAAAGCTAAGTTCTGACATGCTAATGCTATTTTAATCCTTGGTCAACTAATCTGAATGAGGAATAAACTCCGGAGATTATTTTATTCACTTTCATATTTTTTCTCTTTTAAACATTATTTCAAAGCAACTACCCTCTCCCAATATTGATTTAACAGAAATTTGCCCCTTGTTAGATTCAACGTACTCTTTTGCGATGCTCAAGCCTAATCCAGTACCTTGAATTTCTGTCACATTTTCTGCACGAAAGAAGGGCTCAAATAAATGCAATTGTTCCTCTTTAGTAATACCTAAACCATAATCCTTTACTGAGAAGACCACTTCTGTTGGTTTAAAATGGATGCTCAACTGAGGGTTCTCTTTTCCTTTAGAATACTTAAAAGCATTGCTAATTAAATTAGTCAAAGAATGGGTTAGTAATTTAGGATCTAGCTGCATCTTGCAGGCTTCTCCATCTGTAACAAAATCTAAAACTCTGCCATCTTGTTGTATCGAATTAAACTCTTCAGCCATTTTCTCGCAAAAATCCACCAAATCAATATCTTCAGGAGTACACCGCATGCTTCCGGAAGTTAGTTTCCCGAGCGTAAGCACATCATCCATTAGTTCAGTCATTTTAGCAATTGCTGCTGTAATACGGCTAGTTACTTTTGCATACTTTTCGGGCTCTTGTTTTACACCCATGTTGTTTAACATTTCAAGTAACTCTGCATTAGACTGAATAACCGCTAGGGGTGTCCTAAATTGATGTGATGCA
>CAWUXI010000087.1:0-8512 GCA_963926405.1 uncultured Flavobacteriales bacterium | reverse complement strand
ATTAATCTTTCTACTACGTATTTTTCGAATTGCTCTCCAGCGTCTTCTCTAGTAATAGATTTAGTCTCTTCAGAACCAATTGCCTTAAGAATCAATTGCTTTTTCTCATTTCTAACATTGTCTTCTTGAAGAGGCTTGAGTGAAGTTGAAACAAATGCCAAAAGGCCCCCAACAACTACAACCATTGCAGTTGCAAAAATTACGGTATATGCGTTACTATCTTTATTGATTCCCATGATTATGCTATTTTAACTCGTTTTAATCTCCTTTTAATATTTGTACTAATCACCATATGATCAATTAACGGAGCGAATACATTTGCTATTAATATGGCTAGCATAACTCCCTCCGGATATGCAGGGTTAACCACTCGTATAAGTATTCCCAAGAAACCAGCTAAAAAGCCATAAAAGAACTTTCCTTTAGTGGTTTGAGCAGCTGTTACAGGATCTGTAATCATAAACACCATTCCGAACAAAAAGCCACCATACATCAATTGATGAATCGCCGGAAGCTGCATATAAGCATTTTCCCCAGCAAATTGATTCAGTATTAGAGCCATAACAAGTCCACCTGCAAAAAATGAAGCCATCACTCTCCAACTAGCTATTCCGGTAAGCAACAAAAATATAGCTCCTAACATTATTGGAAAAACAGATGACTCTCCAATTGAACCTGGATATAAACCCCACATAGCTTCCACAAAAGAATGACCATCTTGCATAAACCCACCTAAAGACGAATAAGCTGGCTGATCTTGTGCAAAAGAGGCCAAATCCCCCAAAGGTGTTGCTCCCGATATACCATCTGCTAGCATATTTGGAGAGTCTTTCAATTCTTTAAACCCTGAAATCCAAACATTATTTCCTGACATTGATGTAGGATGCGCAAAGAATAAAAATGCACGAGTTGTTAATGCTACGTTTAGTATATTCATACCTGTTCCTCCAAACACCTCTTTTCCAATAACGACACCAAACACAACAGCCACCGCTAACATCCAAAGAGGGGTATCTATAGGCATAATAAGCGGTATTAACATTCCCGATACTAAAAACCCTTCTTGAACAGCATGCCCATTCTTAATAGCAAAAATAAATTCAACACCTAAACCAACGCCATAAGAAACAATAACTAAGGGAAGAACTTTCATCAATCCAAATAAAAACTGATCAATACCAGACCATTCTACACTCGCATTTGCAAGGTCATGTTGCAATCCAACATTATACATTCCAAACAACAAACATGGAATTAATGCAATGATTACAAACATCATCGTTCTTTTAAGATCTATACCATCTCTAATATGCGCACCTCCTTTTGTAGTATGGTTTGGCGTAAACATTAATGTATCCACAGAATCAACTAATGGAAACAACTTTTTAGTTTTTTCTGACTTGTTCAACTTAGCGTGAGCGTTGTCAAATATTTTTCTTAAAAATTTCACTATCTAATTTCTTTAATTAAAATAAACCATGAATTACATGCATTCTTTGTGAATAACATCTAAACCTTGTCTAACAATTTCTTGAGAATTAATTTTGGAGGTACAAACGAATTCACACAAAGCAAAATCTTCTGGCGCCACCTCGTAAATCCCTAATTTCTCCATTGAATCAATGTCATTTATCATAACTGACTTAATTAAATGAACAGGATAAATATCAAATGGAAATACTTTTTCATATTCTCCTGTAACAACAAAAGCCCTTTCTTCTCCATTCAAGTTTGTATCAACATCAAATTTCTTTGGACCTAACATTTTACTTGGATAAGCAGAGTTATTTGATAATTTATTGAATCCAAGTCCTAACCAACCTTTCGTTAAAAAGAATTTGTATTCATTCCCTTCTGGAATTACTGTTATTTGAGAATCATAAAAACCTATATAACCATCAGCTTCAATTTGAGAACCTGTCAATATATTACCACTGATATAGCGAACGTTGTCCGTATTGCAATTACCATTTAATACATCACTTGCTTTCGCTCCAATTATTACTTTATAATATTTTCTATTGGTAGCTTCAGAACCCGTTAATGCGACTAACTTAGAAGCATTATACTGCCCTGTAAGAAGGTATCTACCAATTATAGCAACATCTTGTGCATTTACAGTCCAAATAACCTCTCCTTTGTTTATAGGATCAATTTGATGAATCTGTGGGCCAACATTCCCTGCTGGATGCGGACCTGAAACTTTATTGGTAACTACTTTCTTTGCTTGAGTAAACGCTGCATCAGCACCTCCTTTAGCTCTTAACTGTAGATTAATATTCCCGTCTGTAAGTTTATTTAATATGTCAACTCCCGCTTGAAACTCTTTATCTCTTGTATATAAAAGATAATCATAGTCCGGTGCTAAAGGACTTGAATCAAAACCTGAAATAAAAATAGATTTTGGCGTATCCGTATAATTGGCAACAACGTCAATTGGTCTCATTTTAATAAATGGCCATAAACCGCTTGCTAATAATACTTCTTTTGCTTTTTCTCTATCTAAAGAAGCTACATCAACAGGAGAACCCGCCTCGTAAGAAATTACTTTATCTGCTTCGATAATAACTTCTAAAATCTTTCTTTTTGCTCCCCTCTTAATTTCCTGAATCTTTCCACTTACAGGAGAGACATATTTAATGCTCTCTCTATACTTATCTTGAAAAATAGGCGTTCCAGCTTTCACTTGGTCTCCCACTCTTTTTAATATCTTTGGTATAAGACCATGAAAATCAGTCGGTTTAATAGCATAAGTAGATGACAATGGTGCTTCAATAGAACTTCTATTGGCATCTCCTTTAATTCTGATATCCAACCCTTTACGGATTTTTATGGATTTTGACATAAGGTGAATTTTCAAATAATTAACTTCGCAAAATTAAAAATTTGCGGTTTCAAATAAAGCGTTATATCTTTAATTCAATTACCGAACACTAATTTAGAATGATTATAAATAACAAAACGAAGGCACCTATATTTCTACTTGCTTTGATGTTGGTAGGAATTCCATACGGTTGCACACCAAAAGCTGTATCAACTGAAGAAAGATTTACCGCTACAGAAACATCAACATCAGCAACTATTGTAGTCCAAAAGGAAGAGTTTTTTGAAGAAGAAGCTACACTTTATAAAAATCTAATCTATTACGATAAAATAAAAACAGTTTTACTCTACAAGAAAGGCTGGGAAATTTCTGATCCTGTAATTAGATTAAACTCGGAAGAAACGCTAGAACTGAGGTTTGACGAAATAGATGGAGACATAACTGCTTATCAATATAAAATAATACACTGCAATGCAGATTGGACTCAAAGTAGCCTAACGTCCATGGATTATATTAATGGGTTTGAAGAGAACTATATCGAAAATAACAAATATTCTTTTAATTCATATCAAAGCTTTGTCCATTATTGGATGGAGTTCCCTAATGAGAACATACAATTAACAAAATCAGGGAATTATATTATCAGTGTATACCCTGAAGGCAAAGATCAGTATCCCGTTCTAACGCAAAAATTTTACGTTACTGAAAACAGTATGCGTATTGTTCCAAAAATTAAGTACCCTGCAAACTTGGACTACAAATACTACAGACAAGAAGTAGACTTTACCTTGTCCTATGATAAAATGGAGGTTATCAATCCCTATTCGAATATAAAAGTACACATTGAACAAAATCACAGAACGGATAATTCATGCACTGAACTAATACCAAATTTTGTTAAGGAGGATCAATTGATTTACAACTACGAAGATGAAAATGTTTTTGACGGAGGGAACGAATTTAGATTCATTGATATTTCTACGCTTAAAAACTATACGCAAAGGGTCCTTAGTATTGATAATAGAAATAATTCGTATAGGGTTAAATTGAAACCAGATATTAAAAGGACTTACAAAAAGTACCTCGAAGCGGGAGATGCTAATGGACGCCTATTTATTAAAAATATAGATGGCTATGATCACAACTTGGAAAGCGATTATGCTTACACCACGTTTACAATTCCTTATTCTCATCCTCTAAATAAAGGAGACTTATATATATACGGGCAATTAACTGGCTGGGAAATAGACAACGCATACAGACTAAAATACGACTATGACGCCCTAGCCTACAAAGCTGAAATTTACCTAAAACAAGGTGTTTACAACTATGCATACCTCTATGTAAGCGACACCGCTAAAAGTGCTGACATTTCTCTTATTGAAGGCACTCATTTCGATACGGAAAACGAATACATCTTTAAAGTCTATTACAAAGATCCTGGTGGGTTTTACGATCGTTTATTATTGTATTACACCGCCAACTCTAGAGACAATTTTTGACATTTACCTAAAGCAGAAAATCCCTTGGGTTTTACGCCCGTTTATTGCTATATTACACTGCGAACGTTAAATATAACTTTTTAACATTAATACAATGGAGCAACAATTTGAAATTCTACTGATTACCCGAAAAAACATACTTAATTCAATTAAGGATTTATCTATTTCCGAGTTAACTAAAATTCCAAAAGGGTTTAACAATAATATTATTTGGAATGCAGCACACAACTTAGCTACCCAGCAGTTATTAGTTTATAAGTTGAGTGGCCAAAGCCCCGTTATACCTCCAGAATTAATTGACAAATACAGGAAAGGTACTTCAGCACCAAACAATATTTCAGAGAATGAAATCAACGAAATTAAAGGACTCTTAATCTCTACTGCGAAACTCATGCAACAAGATTATAATAATGGTTTATTTAAGGAGTACTCAGAATACACTACAAGTTATAATATCACTCTAAACAGCACGGAGAAGGCAATTGCTTTTAATAATGTGCATGAAGGATTACACTTCGGATATATAATGGCTTTGAAAAAAGCGATTAGCATTTAAGGAAACTTCGATAAATACCCATAAGATTAACATGTGCCTCTTTCGCTAGGATGTTAGATTAATTTTAATCCGATTCGTTTACGTTCAAAATCTATAGAAATTACTTTCGTCATAACATGTTGATGAACAGAAACTACATCAGCGGGATTACTTATATATCCATCAGCTAGATTGGAAATATGAATTAAGCCACTTTCTTTTATTCCGATATCTATAAAAGCTCCAAAATTGGTAACGTTGTTTACAATACCAACTATTTCCATGCCCTCTTCAACATCGGCAATGCTTCTTAAACGCTTATCAAATTCGAAGACGCGAGCAATTTTGCGCGGATCTCTACTAGGCTTAGCCAATTCTTTTATCAAGTCATTAAGCGTTAGCTCCCCTATTTCATTTGTAATGTATTTTTCAACACCAAGAGCACCTACCAAAGCTTCATTTCCAATTAATTCGTTCAATGAACACTTTGCATCTTTTGCCATTTTCTTTACAAGAGAATAACTCTCTGGGTGAACAGCACTATTATCCAATGGGTTTTTCCCATTTGCAATACGCAGAAAACCTGCACTTTGCTCAAATGCTTTTGTTCCTAATTTTGGGACTTTATTTAATTCTTTTAGAGTGGTAAAGTCACCATTTTGTTTTCTGTATTCGACAATATTCTCTGCTATTTGCGGTCCAATTCCAGAAACATAAGTTAAAATATACTTACTTGCTGTATTTACATCAACTCCTACTCTATTTACACTGCTTTCAACAACCGAATCTAGCCTTTGTTTTAATATAGCTTGGTCAACATCATGTTGATATTGTCCAACACCAATACTCTTTGGATCTATTTTAACTAACTCAGCTAATGGGTCCATTAACCTTCTTCCTATAGAAACTGCTCCACGAACCGTTACATCGTAATCTGGAAATTCTTCTCTGGCAATTTTTGAAGCTGAATAAATAGACGCTCCAGCTTCATTTACTATATAGACATTTACTTTTGTATTGAACCGAATTCTTTTAATAAAAGCTTCCGTTTCTCTTCCTGCAGTTCCATTTCCAATAGCGATAGCTTCAATTTTATATTGCTGCACCATTGTAGATATCTTTTTCATAGCATCAGTTCCTTTATTCTGTGGAGGATGCGGAAAAATAGTAGAATTACCAACTAAGTCTCCATTTTCACTCAAACAAACAACTTTACATCCCGAACGAAATCCGGGATCAATAGCTAAGATTCTTTTTCCTCCTAACGGAGATTGCAATAATAGTTGACGCAAGTTTTCAGCAAATACTTTTATCGCTTCTATATCTGCTTGTATTTTTAGATCATTTTTTACTTCTGTCTCGATGGATGTTTTTAATAACCGTGTGTAAACATCTTTAACTACTTCTTGTAGTTCCTTTTTAAAATCACCGTCTTGCTTTATAACGGAATCAGCAATCATCAAAATTGCTTCTGTGGTTGGGGGTTCAATTACAACTTTCAAAACACCTTCTTTTTGCCCCCGATAAACAGCTAAAAACCGATGTGATTTAATTCTTTTAATTGGCTCTTCGAAAGAAAAGTAATCCTTAAACTTTTCACCTTCTTCCTCTTTTCCTTTTACCATTTTGGATTTGAGCATCCCTTCTCGCCAAAACAATCCTCTAATCTTTTGACGAATATAGGTTCGTTCACTAATCCATAATGCTGCAATATCTTGAGCTCCTTTAATTGCATCGTGAATGTTCTTTACTTCTCCTTTAACAAATCGCTCTGCCATTGAACTAAAACTAGCTCCCTTTTGAGACATCAGCATCTTTGCTAAAGGCTCTAGCCCTAATTGAATTGCCTTGTCAGCCCTTGACTTTCTTCTTGGCTTAAATGGTAAATAGAGATCTTCTAATTCGTTACTTTCCCATGAGTTCTCAATTTTTTCTTTTAACTCCTGATTTAGATTCCCTTGGTCCGAAATAGTTTCTAATATGGTTTTTTTACGCTTCTCTAAATCCTTTAATTTTAAAAAATAAATTTGAATGTTCTCAATTTGGACTTCGTCCAATCCATCTGTCATTTCTTTTCGATAGCGGGAAATAAAAGGAACAGTTGCTTTTTCCTCGAGTAATTTTATTGTGCTCGAAACTTGCTTCTCTGAAATAGAGAGGGTTTTCGAAATGAAAGAAATAGGAATTGCCATAAATAGAGGTTTGCTCTGACAAGTATAAGAATTACTTTACCCAATCAAAGAAACATGTCCAAAAAAATATCGCTATTCATTTGTAGTTCTTTCACTCGCTTTTAACGGCCCAAAATTTACGTCTTTTTCGACTTTATTTTCACGGCAAGTTAAATTCCAAAAACTGTTTAGATTGCCCGATAGAAATTGAATCACTCCATAATGAATTGGTAACTTATATCACATAACTTTGGACATAAGTCGATATATTTGCTCTGTAATTATGTCTCAAGTCAAATTAGGTCTTAAAGAAAACTGGAAACAATTTTCGCTACTTGTTCTTATCAACGCTTTTGTTGGTGGAATGATTGGGATGGAAAGAACCATTTTACCAGAATTAGCAGAGAGTGAATTCGGTTTAAAAGGAAATGCTGTAATTCTATCTTTTATTATTGTATTTGGCTTTACTAAAGCAATAACCAATTATTTCACGGGAGCCTTTGCAAATAAAATAGGCAGAAAAAATTTATTGATAATAGGATGGTTTTTTGCTTTGCCAATACCTTTCATCCTTATGCACGCCAGCAGCTGGAACTGGATTGTTTTCGCAAATATTTTATTAGGAATAAACCAAGGGTTAACCTGGTCGAGTACGGTTGTTATGAAAATTGATTTGGTTGGCGAAAAGCAAAGAGGTTTGGCCATGGGACTCAATGAATCTGCAGGGTATTTGGCGGTTGGTGGAGTTGCATTTCTTTCAGGCTGGATTGCAAGTGAATACGGATTAAGGCCCTATCCATTTTATTTAGGAGTTGGTTTTTCTATTTTAGGACTTTTAGGCTCCTGGGTCTTGGTGAAAGATACAATTCATCATGTTGCGAAAGAGACAGCTACTAGCAGTATTAAAAAACTGAATAACATCTTTTGGGAAACTACTTGGAAAGATAGAAACCTAGGCTCTATTTCGCAAGCTGGACTAGTCAATAACTTAAATGACGGAATGGTCTGGGGATTATTCCCCATACTTTTAGCTACAAAAAATTTTGAGCTAGACGAAATAGCAACCATCGTTGCAGTCTACCCCATGTTTTGGGGAGTCTGTCAATTATTCACTGGTAAAATGGCTGATATTTTTGACAAAAAGAAAATGCTATTCCTAGGAATGCTTCTTCAAGGGATTGCTCTTTTATCCATGATTTATGCAACAACGTTTTGGCACTTTTCACTATTATCTTCTGTTCTTGGAATAGGAACAGCAATTGTTTACCCAACCTTCCTTGCCGGAATAGGTGATTATACTCACCCCGAACAAAGAGCTAAAAGTATCGGAATATTTAGGTTATGGAGAGATTCTGGATATGCTTTTGGAGCAATAATAACAGGTGTAATTTCAGATTTTTGGGACATTAACACTTCTATTGCTTTAATCGGTGGCCTTACTATTTTTTCAGCCATAATCATTCAAGTACGAATGGATACG
>CAWUXI010000086.1:0-3884 GCA_963926405.1 uncultured Flavobacteriales bacterium | reverse complement strand
GAACAGCTAGTAAATTTGGTGAATTATTAATTTTATGAAAAAAATAGTACTGCTCCTTTTAATCCTTCCATTTATTAATTCTTATACATCGGCACAAAGCGACGATGAAGGATTTTATGCAGGTATTAATTTTGGTGGTTTTTTTGCCAATAAAAAATCTGCTAGAATGTATGTTGGGGATGCCGGCTTTTCTAGCTATGGAGTTGAAAACTTATTTGCTAATATTTATAATAAGCCTATTTTTGATGACTATTTTCAATATCCTTATCAAATTACCGAATTCTCTCAAACATGGGGCTATAAACCAGCTTTGGATATTGGTGGTCACATAGGAATAAAAATGGGTGAAGGAAACTCAATGTATTTAGATGCTAATTTTAGTACAGTAACATTTGAGAACTTCTTTACTCTAGCTATTGAAGATCCTAACAACCAATCACCTGATCCGACTTACGAGCAAATCCCTTTGTTTGGTGAAGAAAAAAGAATGAACATTAATTTAGGTTTGCAGTTCAGTTTATACAATGAGAATAAGGTAAATGCTTATTTCGCGTTATTTGGGAATTTAAATAGTGTAAGGTTGGAAAAAAATTATTTCGTTGTAAACGGAAGGCAATATTTCATAACGCATGTTGCACCTGGCCAACCAAATGTAAAGCCAGGAGGAATTGGTTTTGGAGGAGGATCAGGACTTGGAGTTAAGTATAAGTTCAATGATAAATTTACTTTCGATTTGACTTATAGCTTATACTACACAAAAATAAACATGGATGAAAATATTCCTCCATGGGGAATTCACAATGGTATTACTTTTAGAATTATTTGGGGATAATTCTACTCACAAGAATAATCTTTTATTTCTTTTTCAGTAACAGATAATTCTACTCTATATGCTATTCTATTTAGAAAGTAGAAAAAGATATTATTAAATTACTATTTGTGGTTATTTAAACCCATAAAACATTAAACGGTT
Source organism: uncultured Flavobacteriales bacterium (assembly GCA_963926405.1). GTDB lineage: Bacteria > Bacteroidota > Bacteroidia > Flavobacteriales_D > Parvicellaceae > CALSMU01. The sequence goes on along the minus strand of CAWUXI010000086.1, from coordinate 2,911 downwards.
TGATTAGTAAACTGTTCGATTTCATTCTCAAAATTTAATGTAGGATACAGAGAAATTAAATGATTTATTTTACTTAACTGATTTTTTAAAAATTCCTGATGCTCAATAGATTGAATGTGGATAGGAGTATGATTTGTTGCGGCAGCTACCTTACCTATTTCTTTGTTTAATTCAACTGTTTTTTTAGAAAAAAAAGAGTTCTCAAAACCATTCCAAACGTACTCTACAGCAACATCATTGGGATGGAGCATATCTTCCTTATAAAATCGGTAATCACGTAAATCATCTATAACCATTTCATAAGCGGGGAAGTAATAAATTGCTTTATTTCCGGCCAGCTGATGTATAGCAACGTTTAGAATTGATTTACTCAGAGTATTCTCTGCTGCTCCATCTTTCCAATGCCGCACTGGACTAACAGTAAAAATTACTTTTAAATTGGAATTAATAGCCTGCAATTTATCTATTACCCCTTGCAATTTCTCAACAACAAAACCAACTTCCAATAATTCTTTTGTAAACTCTTTATTCGGAACTTTATGACAATTAGCAACGAATTCGTGTGTATCATTATACTTGTAAGCCCAAGAACTACCAAGGGTAATTATTATTACATCCGTTTTCTTTAAAAATGATGTTGCCACTTTCCTACTTTGATTGATTCGGATTAAAACTTCTTCGCTATTTGGACCTGAAAAACTACCATGATGTGCAAAACTATGATACAAGCCATTTTCAAAATGTAAATCTTTTACCCCAACTTCTTTTTCTTCTATTATATCGTTCAACGTATTTACTACAGAAATAGGATTAAACAAAATCCCAGAAGGATTAATCAATGTATTGAATTTATTTGCTATCAGCTTGCTTCCTATATTCTCACTAAAGCAAGAACCAATCAATAACAAATTTGATTGATGAGATATTTCAAAATCGTAATCCTTTGGCGCTACAATAGTTCGGTAATTCATAGTACAAATGTAATTCAGATTATTCGAATAATGAATAAGTATCATTTATCCTAACAAAATTCAGCATTATATAACTTTATTAACAATTCATCAATTCTGTGGATAACTCTATATAAAAAGCTAAAGCTATCAGCAATTAAATGACTTAAATTTGCTAGCCTAAACAGAAACTAAAAGTTATATGAATGAATTTGGAATAAGACCTGAAACTGCTAATTTGAAAGAATTAGGTTTAGGAAATGTTGCCAACGCATTTTGGAATTTGTCACCTGCGGAATTGGTAGAAGAAACCATTTTAAAAGGAATGGGAGTGCTTGCAAACACAGGAGCATTAGCCGTTGATACAGGTGAATTTACAGGAAGATCTCCAAAAGATAGATTTATTGTTTGCGACAAGAAAACAGAAGATACTGTTTGGTGGGGAGACATTAACATTAAAATGACTCCTGACAACTTCGATAAATTGTATGATAAAGTTACTGCATACCTTCAAGGAAAAGATATTTATGCAAGAGATGCATATGCATGTGCTGATGAAAAATACAGATTAAACCTAAGAGTTATTACTGAGTTTCCATGGTCTAATCAATTTGCTCACAATATGTTTCTTCGTCCAGAAATGGATGAATTAAGCACTTTTAATCCTGATTGGACTATTTTATGTGCTCCTGGATTATATGCTAACCCAGAAACAGATGGTACTCGCCAACATAATTTTGCTTCAATCAATTTTACAAAAAAAATGATTTTAATTGGAGGAACCGGTTATACCGGTGAAATCAAAAAAGGAATTTTCTCCGTATTAAATTTTATTTTACCTCACGAAAAAGAGACACTTTCCATGCATTGTTCTGCAAACATTGGAAAAGATGGTGATACTGCTGTGTTCTTTGGTTTATCAGGTACTGGAAAAACTACTCTTTCTGCAGATCCAAATAGACAATTGATCGGAGATGATGAACATGGATGGGCTGAAGGTTCTGTATTTAATTTTGAAGGGGGTTGTTATGCAAAATGCATTGACTTAACAAAAGAAAAAGAGCCTCAAATTTGGGACGCTATTAAATTTGGATCAATTTTAGAAAACATTAACTTCTACCCTGATAGCTCAGACGTTGATTTTGAAAACTGTGACAAGACAGAAAACACAAGGGTAAGTTACCCCATACACTTTATTGAAAATATTGCTCCTGGAAGTAAAGGAACTACTCCTAAAAATATTTTTTTCCTTACAGCTGATGCTTTTGGTGTTTTACCTCCAATTTCTAAATTAACGAAAGGGCAAGCTATGTATCACTTTATTTCTGGTTATACCGCAAAGGTTGCTGGAACTGAAGCTGGAATTACAGAGCCTATAACTGCTTTTTCTGCTTGTTTCGGAGCACCTTTTTTACCATTACATCCTACCAAGTATGCTGAGATGTTAGGTAAGAAAATTACAGAAAACAATGTTGATGTTTGGTTAATCAACACTGGCTGGACTGGTGGAGCTTATGGAATAGGTAAAAGAATGAGTTTAAAACACACAAGAGCAATGATTACTTCTGCTTTATTGGGTGAACTAAAAGACGTTGACTACACAACACATGAAGTATTCGGATTAGAAATGCCAAATACTTGCCCTAACGTTCCTTCTGAAATTTTAAGTCCAAAAAACACTTGGAAAGATAAAGCAGCCTATGACAATAAAGCAAATACACTTGCTGAACAATTCGTTAAAAATTTCCAAAAATTTGCAAGTAACGCAAATGAAGAAATAATGAATGCTGCACCTAAAGTTAATGCAACTGTTTAATATTCGTTAGTAAACAATTAAAAGACCTCAATTTTTATGTTGGGGGGTGTTTTTTATTTTATTAAATCGCCAAGGACACCTATTAATGAAACTTAAGTATGTTAATTGAATTATATTAATCAATTAAAACGAATAAACGCATTTG
>CAWUXI010000085.1:0-21502 GCA_963926405.1 uncultured Flavobacteriales bacterium | reverse complement strand
GCGCATTTGTATGTTGCTAGTTTGGATGATAGACCGAACCGAGCTTCAACATTATCTGAAAATATAGTTACTGATTTACTTCAAAAAGAAATGGGCTTTGAAGGACTTATTTTTACAGATGCTTTAAATATGAGAGGAGTGAGTGCATTTTACGATCCAGGTAAATTGGATGTCGAAGCGCTCTTAGCAGGCAACGATGTGTTGTTATTTTCAGAAGATGTTCCTAAAGCGATAGAAGAGATTAAAATTGCCATCGATCAAAAATTAATTTCTCAAAAAGAAATAGATAGAAGATGTCGTAAAATATTATTAGCAAAATCATGGTGCGGATTGGATAAATATCAGCCAATAGAAACAGCTTTACTTTCGGAAGACCTTCATAAAACCGAAGCGCAATTTGTAAATATGAGGTTGTACGAAAATGCTTTGACTTTGTTGAAGAATGAAGAAGCTTTAGTGCCGGTTCTGAAGCTTGCAGAAAAGAAAATTGCATCTATTACAATTGGCGCAGATAACAAAAATAACTTCAACACTTCCATCGATAGGTATTGCGAGTTTGACGCTTATTCCTATTCTTTAAAACCAACGGAGAAAGAAATTGGTGAAGCCATAATTGATCTTGCTGAGTACAATTTATTGCTTATTACAATACATGATATGAATCAACGGCCCTATCAGAATTTTGGAATAACAAAACAATTAAATAGGTTGGTAGATAGTTTAGCGTCTAAGCACGATGTGATTGTAAATATTCTAGGAAATCCTTATTGCCTAAATAAGTTTGAAGGAGCGCATAAAGCGAAAGCTATCTTAGTTAGTTACGAAGAAGAAGCGTTGGCGCAAGATATTAGTGGTCAGATTATCTTTGGGGGTTTACCTGCAAAAGGGAAATCACCTATTTCTGTTAAAAACTATACTGCTGGATCTGGAGTAATGATTGATGAGTCGATTCGACTGAATTATACAATGCCACAAGCGTTAAATATTAGTCCTGAAGATTTGAAAGGAGTTGAATTAATTGTGTCTGAAGCACTAAGAGAGAAAGTGTTTCCTGGTTGTCAGATTTTTGCTGCTAAAGACGGCAAGGTCTTTTATTACAAATCATTTGGAAATCATACTTACGATAAAGAAGCATTGCCGGTTAAAACGACAGATATTTATGATTTAGCTTCTATTACAAAAATTGCGAGTTCAACAGCTTCCTTAATGAAGATGCAGAGTGAGGGGATTATAAATGTTGACAGTTCATTAAGTAGTTATTTGTCGAGCATGGTCGATACATCAGCCTATAAAAATATATTGTTAAAGCAAATGCTAACGCATCAAGCTGGATTTACACCTTGGATTCCATTTTATATTAGAACGTTACACCAAGGGAAGCCTAAGTTCGAGCTTTACAGTGTTAAACAAACGGATTATTTTTCTGAACGCGTAGCTGATAATCTTTATGCACATGAAAGCTTGCGAGATTCTATATTCAAAAAGATTTTGTCTACAGAAGTATCGGCAGTTAAGAAGTACAAATACAGTGATATTGGATACTATTTTATTAATGAGATAATCCGAACGAAAACGAAAACGACTCAAGACGATTATGTGATGAACGCATTTTATAAGCCACTAGGTTTGGGAAATATAGGGTATAAACCAAGACTGAAATGGGATTTGAATCGAATTCCTCCAACGGAGGATGATAAAACATTTAGAGGTCAATTACTTCAAGGAGATGTACATGATCAGGGTGCTGCTATGTTGGGTGGTGTTTGCGGTCATGCAGGGCTTTTTGCTAATGCAAATGATTTGGGTGTAATGATGCAGTTGTTTATGCAATACGGAGAGTATGGTGGTGAGCGTTATATGAAAGAAGATGTAGTGAAATATTTTACTTCCGCACCCTATTTTGCAGCAAATAATAACAGAAGAGGAATTGGATTTGATAAAGCTGTGCGAGCAGGAGGAAGTGGACCAACTTGTAGTCAATGTGCGTCGAACGAAAGCTTTGGGCATTCAGGCTTTACAGGAACAATTACCTGGGCAGATCCAAAAACAGGTTTCGTTTATGTGTTTTTATCTAATAGAGTAAACCCAGATGCTGAGAATCGAAAAATAATATCACTTAGTATCCGTACGCGTATTCAACAGATATTTACGGATGCTATAGCGAAAGCTGAAAAGCCGAGTTAAAAGGCAGAGGATTAGATTTATCATATTCGTTTATCGTTTAGATTTTGCGACGATAATTAGTCTGTTTTGATAAATTTAATTACCTGATTATCAATCCTGAGAATATAAACATTTGGTGATAATGATGAAATGTCAATCGTTTCAATTTGCCCATTTATCCTGCCAGATGCTACTTTCTTTCCTAAAAGATTAAGGATACTGAATTCACATTCTTTAATAATTCTACTTTCAATAATAAGGTAATTTCTGACGGGATTTGGATAAATAATAAAATGATTTTTATTTATAGCAAAATCATCTATCGAATTAACTATATATTCTTTTTTAAATACCCATGCCATGTTTGTTGAAGTATTACTATTCGGATCAAAACCACCAAAATAAAGAGCGTTTTCATTTGAAAATGGCGATGACACATAGCATCTGTTGGCAACTAAAGCGACATCATTTGCACCGATAGCTCCATTTATTTCTTCTATCGAATACTGGCCGTTAGAATTTCGTTTAGCAAACAATCCTCCTTTGTAGTATCCGTTCCATGTTGGGTGACCGCCACCTGTTATATTTGCTTCAAAGCCCACTAGGTGAATAGTGTCGTTACTTATTGGGTCAATACATTTGTAAAACTCATTGTATGCTCCAAGCACATAACTCGCATTTGAACCCACTAAAAAACTCTCAATCAATATAGATAATTTAGCTTCATAAATACGATTGAAGCCTCCACTACCATCTGGTTCGAGACGGTAAATAATTCCTTGAGACTGACCATTAGGACACCACATCAGCAGGAATGCATCATCAGTCCCGCTCTATTCGGAGATAGGAAAGTTGAATCAAAAGGTTTTCATAAAGAGATAATCATTGAAGATTTTCCATTGCGCGGTAAACTAGTATCTCTGCATAATAAGAGCCGTATGAATTGATAGGTTCACGCAGGTTCTGTGAGAAGTTAGGGGTGAAATTACTCTTGCTTACTCGACTATCTACAGGCACTTCTTGCATAGTTAGAAATTCACAAAAGTTATAATGTTAAATTGGTCTCGACCACTATACTCAAAAAACTGATTCATATAACCTGCTTCAATTTTGAAGTTTTTATTGACTTGAAAGCCTAAACCACCATATAAACGATTTCTATCAAATACTTTTGGTTCTGAATTTAAAAATATTTCATTATAAACAGAAAGGTAAAAGTTGTTTTTATCAGAATCTTTATTCAAAGGAATATTTAGTCCTAAAAAATAGCGAAAACGCATTTTAAAATCACTTTCAATAAATCTTTGTTCAAATCTATATCTATGATTTAGCTTTACTCCCTTTACTTTTTGTTTAGCAGTGAATTGTTGGTAAATTCTATGTTCATTAATCGAAATTTTTTCGTCACTAAGGGGTGTGTAATTTTCAGACAGGATGTATCCGTAGCCCAGTAAAAAATTATTTTTGCTGTCGTTAAAACTATATCCTAATCCTGTACGGAGTAGCAATTGTTCTAAGTCGCCAATCGCATTGTAATTTCGATATTGAACTTCATTGTGGATATTCCACTTATTATTTATCTTTTTATTTCCAATATAAATTAACCAATTTCCGAAATTACTTTCTTGACTATAGGTTTTAGATATTGATAGCGTTAATACTGTAATTAACGCTATCAAACCTATTGTTTTCCATCTTAACATGAAAGTATTTTGCATTGAGAATGATTATTAGTAAAAGGAAACTGCTCCCGTTTGAACATCATACATTCCTCCAATAATTTTAATTTCGCCATTTTTGTTCATTTCAGCAAGTACTTCACTTTCTTCTAATATTCTATCAATGGTTAATTCCACATTTTTAGCAGATACATTATTAACAAATTCATTATTGCTAGAATTTCTTAAACTTTCATCAGTTGGTAATGTTACCGCTTTTACAGCAGGTTTTATTTTTGCTAACATACTGGTTAAGTTGCCCAGTTTTGCGTCATCACAAGCTCCTTTTACTGCTCCACATGCTGTGTGCCCTAGAACCACAATAAGCTTTGTGCCTGCTAGTTTACAAGCAAACTCCATACTTCCTAAAATATCGGTATTAACAAAATTTCCAGCTATCCGAATGCTAAAAACATCCCCTAAACCTTGGTCAAAAATAAGTTCAGAAGACACTCTTGAATCTATACAACTTAATACAGTTGCAAAAGGGAATTGACCTTCACTCGTATCATTTGCTTGTTCCAAAAGGTTCCTATTCACTTTCAAATTTTGTTGAAACCTAATGTTTCCGTGTTTTAGGTATTCTAATGACTTTTGAGGCGTCATTGTTGCCTGCGTTTCTCTTGTATGTGCTTTCATCTTTATATAGTTGTTGTAATTTTAGTTTGTAAATTGTTCTGTTAACGGACTTAATTTGAAAAACGCGATATAACTCATTGGATTTTCAACTGTTCCACCTTCTGATATAAGTTTAATTGTAATGTTTCGTTCTTTAGCTTTAAAGGCGAAATCGTCAAGAATTTCGATAATATCGTTATCGAGAAAGCTGGACCAGAGACTCCTATTTTAGAACCGTTTAAAAACCCAACCACTATTCCTGCTATTAATCCTGAAAAGAGTGTAGCGCCAATTTCTAATGCTACACCCAAGTAAAGAGGAAGGGCAACAAAGAGTACTACAATATTTGATGGCATATCATTTTTTAGATATGAGAATGTGTGTTTTTTCATTTTAAACTTTACGCAAATATAGAGCAACTATTTTTAGAAATAGCAATACTATCATTTGTTTTAGTGATTCTTTCTTATCTTTGCCCTAAGAAATAGAGTTTTTACTCTAATTAATAGGATAAACAGATGAGTATAGAAATAAAAATAACGCTCAGTAGTGGTCTATACCTTAGGAATCCACAAGAATCTAACCTTGGTAAAAAGATTATTGAACAAAGTATTAATATGATTTTTACTTACGGATTTGAATCATTTAACTTTAAGAAATTAGCTAATGAGATAAATTCAACAGAGGCTTCTTTGTATAGATACTTCCAAAATAAGCATATGTTATTGCTTTATTTGGTTAATTGGTATTGGGAATGGGTTATGTACTTAATTACAATCAATACCATGAATATAACGGTTGCAGAGCAAAAACTTCAAATTATTATCCATTCAATAGTATCAGCATCAAAAAGTAATTGCTTGGTCGACTATGTTGATGAGAATAAACTTCAAAGTATTATAATTTCGGAGGGAACAAAGACTTACCATACTATAGGCGTAGATAAGGAAAATGCGGAAGGATTTTTTAAAAGCTATAAAAACTTAGTTACAATGATTTCTAAAGTAATTACTGAAGTTAATCCTGAATTTAAATATCCAAATGCTTTGGCTTCTAATTTATTTGAAATGTCAAATAGTCATATTTTTTTCGCTCAACATTTACCAAAATTAACGAATGTTACTTCCAAAGTTAATGTAGAGGGAGAGATTGAAGTAATGATGAATTATTTTGTTAAAAAGCTTGTTTTGAGTAAATAGGTTCAGTTGATTTGTTTGTAGATAACGGTCTGTATATGAAAAGTAGCGGATTTTAAAGCACTAACTTTTTGGTTTATAACTGCCCTTTATTTTATTATTTGCGTTACGTTTAAGCAGTTAAGTAGCTATTTTTTATATACGTTGTTTATCTCAACCTTCGGTAGCTAAAGAACTAATCTTTGGCTAAAAAAATATAGGCTCATAAAGTTATGAGTAAAATTACAAAAAAGAACAGCTGGTTAAACAAACGTCCTAATTCGCCTAAAACAATTGTAGAAAGGGCTAAGCGTTAAGTTCCTGGTTTTAGGGAGCACTATAATAAGTTCGAGCAACAAACGGTAATTAAGGGTTATTCACCGAGCACAATTTTCAATTATTCACGAGCTGTAGCAAAAATCAGTTTATATTTTAAGAAGTCCATACTGTGTCTTTACCGTAAATATAGAGAATCTATTGGACTTTTAATTGCATTAAATAAATAAACTACAATGTCTGAGTAATCAACATTTTAATACTTAATCAACTCTGATAAAGTAAGTTAGCTATTTTTAGCACAAAGTAAAATTAGGTGATTCAGTAAAAAAGAAAGGGTAAATCTCTCTATTGCAAATACTAATTAAGCTATAGCTCTAATCTTGTCCATTATAGCATGTGCTAATTCATTTGCTTTTTCTTCAGACTCACTTTCAGAGTAGATTCTAATAATAGGTTCTGTATTACTTTTTCGCAAGTGCACCCATTCTTTTTCGAAATAAATCTTCACTCCATCAGTAGTGTCAATTTCATTATTTGAATAGGCTGCCTGAATGTCTCTTAAAATACCATCGACATCCATTCCTTCCTCCAATAGAATTTTATTTTTTGATATGGTGTATTTTGGATAGCTCGCTTTTAATAAAGAAGTTTTCGTTCCACTTTGTGCCAAATGTGTTAAGAATAAAGCAATTCCAACTAATGCATCTCTTCCATAATGTAATTCAGGATAGATGATTCCTCCGTTTCCTTCGCCTCCAATAACAGCATTGGTTTCTTTCATTAAGTTAACAACGTTTACCTCGCCAACAGCTGAAGCAGCGTAAGTACAGCCATGTTTTTCCGTAACATCTCTAAGAGCTCTAGTCGAAGATAAGTTGGATACAGTGCTTCCTGGAGTGTTTTTTAAAATGTAATCAGCTACAGCAACAAGTGTATATTCTTCTCCAAACATATCTCCATTCTCATCAACAAAAGCAAGTCTATCTACATCTGGATCAACCACAATTCCTAAGTCAGCGCCAGTTTCTTTTATCTTTTCAGCAATTGCCGTAAGGTTTTCCGGCAAAGGCTCAGGGTTGTGCGGGAAGTGTCCTGTTGGTTCTCCGTATAATGAGATGATATCTTTTACTCCAAGGGCCCGCAACATTGCTGGAACAAATATTCCGCCTGTGCTATTTACAGAATCACAAACTATTTTGAAATTTGACATTTCAATTAGTTTTGGATTCACCAAATCTAATTTTAAAATGGCATTAATATGCTTTTCTAGGTAGCTATTATCCAAGGTGCAATTTCCTAAGTTGTCTACGTCAACAAATGAAAATCTTTCATTCTCTGCTATCTCTAAAACATCTGCACCATCTTGAGCAGAAATAAATTCACCTTTTTCATTTAATAATTTAAGAGCGTTCCATTCTTTTGGATTATGACTAGCTGTTAGAATAATCCCGCCCTGCGCATTCTCCAAAGGAACTGCTATTTCGACTGTTGGAGTTGTTGATAAATCTAAGTTTACAACATCAATTCCAAGCCCTTGTAGCGTTCCAATACAAACATTGCTAACCATCTCTCCGGAGATACGAGCATCTCGTCCAACTACTATTTTCACCTTTTCTACAGAAGAGTTATTTTTAATCCAAGACCCATAAGCTGCAGTAAATTTTACTATATCTAAAGGAGTTAGTCCATCACCTGGTTTTCCTCCTATAGTTCCTCTTATTCCTGAAATTGATTTGATTAGTGTCATACAGTGTTATTTTACGTTTGCAAAGAAACAAAATAAATGGGTTGTAAATATGCAATTAAACATAATTAGCGTTCTTTTCGTTACTGTAAAAGTAATTCCGACAAAAGATTAAATGATAAAAAACACTTGGAGTTATTTTTTTATTTTGCGGCAAGTACGTCTTTAAATCTTATTACGTTTAATTACAGCACTTTTATGGGTTATTATAGATGAAGTGCTATTGCAGTCTTAATCGATTTGTTTTTCTCTATCAACAATCAAATAGACAATGTTAATAATGTTTGGTCGTTTTATGTTGTCAGTGTTATTTAAAAAGCAATATTGTAATAGAATTTAAAATTTGATTTTAAATGGAGGAAGAAAGATTTGATAATGACCTTAGTATGGAGTTGGTAGCAAAGTTTGAAACGATGCTTTCAGATCAGGAGACTTTTTTCTTTGATGTTTCAGAGGTGGAAATTATTGCAGGGTATTATTTTGACGTAGAAGAGCCGAGAAAAGCTCTTGCCATTATTAAAATAGGAGAACAACAACACCCAAATTCAGAAAATATTATCTTGCTTAAAGGAGAAGCACTTATTCAGCTTGGTAGAGAAAAAGAGGCGATTGAAGTGTTGGAATGTGTGTTAGATTTAAACCCTCTCAATGGCAATGCAATAAGGATATTAGGTACAATTTACGCCGGGTTTTTAGAGCATGAGAAAGCGATTACTTATTTTGAAAGAGCAATCACATTTGATTTAGATTTTAAAACGGAATTGTTTTTAGATTTAGCTTATCAATATCAGGCATTAAGGAAATTTAAAGAGGCTCTCTTTTTCTTTAAGGAGTCTCTTGAATTGGATATGGAAAATGAAACTGCCTTATTTGAAGTTGGTCTTTGTTACAATGAGTTGGATTTAGATAGTGAGGCCGTTCGATACTTTGAGGAGTTTATAGAAGAACAGCCTTATTCTTATATAGGTTGGTTTAATCTTGGTAATTCCTTTTATAGAATAGAAGAATACAAAGACGCATTGTTTGCCTTCGACTATAGTATTCTTACAAATGATTGTTTTGCTGCAGCGCACTATGGAAAAGCAAATGCTTATATCCAATTAGATGAATATAAAAAGGCAATAGAGGTATTGAACCTCACCTTTGGTTTAGAGCAACCGCATGCATTTGTTTATTGTCACATAGGTGAATGTTATGAGAAATTAGGTGAATATGAAAAGGCAATTACTTTCTATGAGAAAAGTTTAGAGCTGGATAATGATCAAACTGATGCTTGGTTGGGTATAGGTGTTGTAAAGGACTTAAATAAGCAGCCCGAGGAAGCTGTCAAGTTTATTAAAAAAGCTTTAGAGAAAGACCCTGAAAATGTTGAGTATTTATACGTTTATGCAGAAATACTTGGTAAACTTGGTGAAACGGAGAAGTCTAAAAAAATATTTAGAAGAGTAGTAGACTTGGATCCTGATAATATAGACGCTTGGTTAGATTATTCCAATATATTATTTGAAAAGTCATCGCCTCGAGATGCTGCTAAATTATTGAATGATGCAATAGCTTTAAATGGTGACCAAGAAGAATTACAATATAGGCTAGTTGCTTATCAAATATCTGTTGGAGACAACGAAAACGCAAAAATTAACTTATGTAAAGCCTTGTCTGCAAATTACAAAGGTCATGAAAAACTTTTCGAATTTTATCCACAAGCTAAAGATATCAGCGAAATAGTTGATATTATTGCAAATTATAAACAATGATTATGAATTTTGATTTACCATATATTCCCCATAGACCTGAAAAACCTAGAGAGAAAGGATTGACGATGATGATGGATAAAGGCTTGAGCGTTCGCCAAACAGAAGACTTTATCGAAAGCGCAGGGAACGTGACTGATGTTATTAAGTTCGGATTTGGAACATCTTTAGTTACGAATAGACTAGAAGATAAGATTAAATTATATAAAGAAGCGGGAGTGCGGCCTTATTTTGGAGGAACACTTTTTGAGGCTTTTATCGCTAGAGGAAGATTTGATGATTATCAGAAGTTTATTGATAAAATGGGGTTGGATTTGTGTGAAGTATCAGATGGGTCTATTATTATTCCTCAAGATGAGAAATGTGAATACATTAGAAAACTTGCGAAAAATTTCACGGTATTTAGTGAGGTAGGATCTAAAGAAGAAGGGATGATAATAAGTCCAGGAAAATGGGTGCGTATGATGACCAATGAGTTGGACGCTGGTTCTTGGAAAGTTATTGCCGAAGGCAGAGAAAGTGGTTCAGTTGGTATTTTCAGAAGAAATGGCCAACCGCACACTGTGTTAATTAATAAAATTATTGCTAAGGTTAAGCCAGAACAAATATTATGGGAAGCGCCAGTTAAAACGCAGCAAGTTTGGTTTATTAATTTATTTGGTGAAAATGTAAATCTCGGAAATATTGCACCGCATGAAGTTATTCCGTTAGAATGTCTTCGGTTAGGATTACGTGGAGATACATTTTTTAATTACTTGCCAGAGAATGTGGTAATTGAAAAGAAACAAAAAATTGAAGCTGAGTAAGGATGAAAACTATTTCTGTGAAAGAACTTAAAGCTAAGTTTGATAATTCTGAAAACTTTCAATTAATTGATATTCGTGAAGAATATGAATTAGAAATAGCTTGCATTGGAGGCGATCATATTCCTATGGGAGAAGTTAGAAATAACCTAGATAAAATCCGTAAAGATATTCCTGTAATTATCCATTGTAGAGGAGGGAAAAGAAGTGGCAATATGGTCGTTTTTTTATCAGATAATGGTTACGATAACTTGTATAGCCTACACGGCGGAATAAATGCTTGGGCAGAGCAGATTGATACTGCAATGAATGTTTATTAGATGAGAAGTCTATTCGATTACTTTGTGCTTTTATTAAAAGGAATGGCAATGGGAGCTGCTGATGTAGTGCCTGGCGTTTCAGGAGGCACTATAGCTTTTATATCTGGCATTTATGAAGAATTACTAGAAACAATAAATTCTATTAATCTGGGAGCCATGAAAACGCTTAAAAAGGAAGGTGTAAAAGCTGCATGGAAGTCAATTAATGGAAATTTTATTGTAACATTATTTTTAGGGATAGTAATTAGTATTGCCTCTCTCGCTAAATTAATAAGTTATTTACTGGAAGCACACCCTATATTAATTTGGAGCTTCTTTTTTGGATTGGTTTTAGCGAGTATTGTATATGTTGGAAAACAAGTAAAGAGCTGGAATGTTGGTACCATGGTTAGTTTAATTATTGGAACTGGATTGGCTTTTTGGATTACTATTCTACCTCCAATGGCAAATTCAGATGAGCTGTGGTTTATTTTTGTCTCAGGAATGATTGCTATTTGCGCCATGATTTTGCCAGGTATTTCTGGGAGTTTTATTTTATTGATAATGGGTTCGTATCAAACTTTGCTGGGTGCGGTTAAGGATAAAGATTTGTTAACGATTGGAGTATTTATGGCTGGTGCTGTGGTGGGCTTATTGTCTTTTTCTAGAGTGCTAAAATGGATGTTTGCTAAGTACCACGATTTAACGATTGCTGTTTTAACAGGTTTTTTAATCGGTTCTTTAAATAAACTATGGCCTTGGAAGGAGACAATTTCTACACGTGTGAACTCGCATGGAGAAGTGGTTCCTTTTATTCAAGAAAATGTTTTGCCTTGTGACTATAAAACCTTTGGGCTTGATGAAATTAATGAGATAGTATATTTCTCTGCAGAACCACAAACGATATTCGCTATTGGTTTTTGTGTTTTAGGAGCTGCAATTATTTTAGGAATGGAACTCGTTTCTAAAAAAATGAAAAAAGCGTAATGAAAACTTACGGACTAATAGGGAAATCGCTTTCACATTCTTTTTCAAAAAAACATTTTATCCAAAAATTTGAAAATTTAGAGTTGAATGATTGTTTGTATTCTAATATCGAAATAGATTCTATCGAAGATTTTCCTCAAACGGTTAAAGAATTATCTCCGAGGGGTCTAAATGTGACCATTCCTTTCAAGGAAGCTATTATTCCTTACATAGATGAGTTAGATGAGGTTGCCAAGGAAATAGGAGCGGTTAATACTATTGTATTTAAAGATGGAAAATTAAAAGGATACAATACAGATGCTTTTGGTTTCCATCAGAGTATAAAGCCATTTTTTAAGCCTCAACATGAGCGAGCATTGATATTGGGAACGGGAGGGGCTGCTAAGGCCGTTGAGTATGTTTTAAAGCAATATGGGGTTGTCGTTTTTTTCGCATCTAGATCTGAAACGAAAGAGAATATTCTAAATTGGAATGATATCAATGAAAACGTAATCAAGCATCATTTATTAATTGTCAATTGCACTCCTTTAGGTATGTTTCCAAATATAGATTCAAAACCGGCCATTCCTTATTCTGCATTAACTGATCAACATTTATTAGTTGACTTGGTTTATAATCCTGAAGAATCACTGTTTTTAAAGTTAGGAAAGGAGCAAGACGCAAAAGGAATAAATGGTTTGACAATGTTGCAGCAACAAGCTGAGAAGTCTTGGAGTCTATGGAACGATTAAACTAAAGGGATACTCAATATACCCATTAAAATTATTGCTTTATATATGGTGTTGATTCTATCAAAATGGGTTGGTGTTTTGGAAAATTTCAAAAGAGATATACTTCCAACAATTAATGAAGAGCTGATTATAAAGTAATATAAAATATATCGGTCAGCAATATCTGGAAATAAAACACCAACGGGAATTAATGAAAAGAGCATAGACCCAAGAATAATATATTTTGTGTTTCTTATCCCAAATATTATGGGAAGTGATTTTTCTCCAACAATTAAATCCCCTTTTAAAGATACCATTTTTTTTATTACTTCCCTCGTCATCGTTACAGCGAATAAATATCCAATGTAAAGTATAATAGTAAGGTTTGTTTCTAAGGAAAAAAATATAGTTAAACTGATAAAAGGGGCTATTGTAAGAAGCGATGCTCCAAGCTCTCCAGTAATTGGCTTCTTTCTTAACTTGTGTGAATAAAACCAAAGAGAGAAAGAGAATACAGTGTTAAATAATAGAACTTCCCACCCAACAATAAGGCTCAGTATAAATCCAATCAGAATAAAAATACCGTATACTCGCAAACAAGATGCCTTACTGATAACGCGGTCGAAAATAGTTTCTTTAGGACGATTTATAAAATCCTTTTCAAAATCATAAAACGCATTTATGATGTAGCCTGCCATTATAAAAAAAGCAAGGGAAGCTATAGTAAGGTGCAGCTTATAAGAGAGAGAAACTTCTAACCAATCCTCTCTTGGGTTAATCAAGAATATTGCGCAAAGGTATAGGGCAAAAGTAATGAGAAAGATGTTGTACCAGCGGACTAATGTAAATAGAGCCAGAAACTTTACAAAAAGATATTTTTGTTTCTTGCTAACAGCCATTTAAAGTTGGAGTAAATCTAAAAATTATGGATTACGTCTAGTTTGTAATCATTTAATTTAGTTCGAGCATAGTCCATATCTTTTGTAAATCCTAAGATAAACCCTCCTCCTCCTGATCCACAAAGTTTCAAATAGTAAGCATTACTATCCAATCCTTCTTTCCACAGTTTTTGATATGCTTTCGGAATCATTGGTTTAAAGTTGTCCAAGACAATTCTAGATAAGTTCTTGACATTGGATAACAAGCCTTTTCCATCTTTATTTAAGAAAGCTTCAATACTTGCGTCGTTATATTTATTGAATTTATTTTTAATCATCTTTCTAAAGCCATCTTCTTTGCAACGCTCTAAAAAATGGTTAACTAAAGGTTGTGTCTTTCCTGTGAGTCCAGTATTTAAAAGAAAAATTGCTCCCTTACTTTCTCCTTGTTCAGGAAGACCAACAGTTCCTACTTCTGTTTTGGATTTAATTAAAATGGGAAGATTTAAATAACAGATTAATGGGTCAAGTCCAGAGCTAGTTCCATGAAAATAGCTTTCTAATTCACCAAAAACTTGCTTTAGTTCAAGTATGTCAGAATTGTCTGTAGAGCCTAATTTATTTTTGCAGTATTTATTGTAAATAGCAGCAACTAAAGCTCCTGAGCTTCCAACCCCATAACCTTGTGGAATACTAGAATCAAATAACATGCCTTTAGAAATGTCAATTTTAAAAGTGTCTAAATCCAAATCACATGGCAATTTGTTCTCGGCTCTTAATGTATTTAGATGAGAAAGGTATTTGTGTAATTCGTTATTGGAGTCTTTTGAGAATTTTTCGTCATCTGAGTGAAAGATAAAACTTCCTTTATAGCTATTGTACGGGATGGATAATCCCATTGCATCTTCAATGATACCATACTCTCCAAATAGAAGAATTTTGCCGTAAAAAAGTGAATCTTTAATTACACTCATAAACTTAATTGTTTTGGTCCTAAACCAACACTATCGCAAATATACGTTCCATTTTCGCAAAACACAACTAATTCAGACTTAATGAAGTCTAGTGTAGTTTGCTTTTCTGCTTCTGGATAAAGTAAATGAACATTTGCTCCTGCATCTAATGTTATTGTCAAATTAAGGTTGTGTTCATTTCTGAATAGCCAAACTTTTTCAATTATTGCTATTGTATTTGGTCTTACCAATAAAAAATAAGGATCAGAGCTCATCATCATAGCGTGAAGCGTAAGTGCTTCAGTTTCCACTATTTTATTGAACTCTATTAAATCTCCCGTTTGTAATACTCTTTTCAATTTACTTAAATTGCTGTTCGCTTGTTCAAACCTTCCTTCTGCAAAAGGATGTTGATGCATAAGTTCGTGACCTACCGTGCTGCTTACTTGTTTTTGACCTTTGTCAACTAATAGAATAGTATCCTGGTAGGTTGTAAACACAGGATGTGTATCAGCATACGGTGTTCCAATAAAGTCTGAACTATTTTTTAGCTCGTCGTGTTTTCCCCAAGAAGCCATTTTTGGAAATAGAGAACGGCAGGCACTTCCAGATCCTAGTCTTGCAAGAAAAGAGGCTTTCTCTAGAAAAATAGCATTCTTAAATGCTGAATGGATGTTTTGTTCGATTGAACAAATACACAATGCTAAAGCACTTAATCCAGATGCTGAGGATGCAATTCCACTACTATGAGGGAAGGAATTAGATGTGTCAATTCTAAATTTATATTTATTGATAAACGAAGAATATTCGCTTATTCGCTCAAAAAAGGTTTTTATTTTTGGTTCAAAACCTTCTTCTCTTTTTCCATCTACATAGACTTCAAAAGACAATTCAGTTGAATTTGAATAGGAGAGAGTAGTGGTTGTTTTGCAATTTTTCAGCGTAAAGCTAATAGAAGGGTTTGCAGGGATTTGCCCCATTTTCTTACCCCAGTACTTTACTAATGCAATATTAGATGGGCTTTCCCAAGAGACTTTGCCTTCTGGTAAGTTTTCGGAATTCCCTATATAGATGTAATTACTTGTCATTGTTTACAACAAAAAAACAAAGTTATTGGTTATGTAAAGGAAATGATAAAATAGATTAAGCAATTATTAACAGGGATGTTAACAGAAAATATAATCTGATTTTGTAGCGCTGTTGTAATGGATTTCAAAGCTATCTTTTCTTAGGTTGAATTTTAGTTACTTCTTCAAAATCTTCCCCTAAAATTCTAAAAGATGTACGCCTATTCTTTTGGTCATCTTCTTCACTGGTTGAGTTTTTTACGATTGGAATAGTCTTACCATATCCTTTTGCAATTAATCTTTCCATTGGAATTTCTTTTGCAATCAAATAATCTACAACAGATTGTGCTCTTTCTTGCGAAAGTTTATTGTTATATGCATGACTTCCCTGCTCATCGGTGTGAGAACTAATTTCAATAACTAGATTGTCGTTAATCGTTAAAAAGTCTATTAAACTATCAAGAACTACCATTGATTCTGATCGCAGAGTTGCCTTGTCGTAATCGTACAAAATACCTGGTATTGCTATCTCTTCATAGGGTATTTTCGTTAAGAAAAAGTCAATCGTGTAATCTTCAGACTCTACTACTCCGATAGTTGACTGTGCATTTGCATCAGCAAAAAATTCAATTTTTTGTGCTTTTAAAAAGATGTGCATTTCAGGATTTAAAGAGATCTCATAATAACCAGTTTCATCCGTTTCAAAAGAGTAGTCTTCAAATTCTCCTAAAACGTCTTTAACTGTTATTTTTGCATTCGGTATTTCTTTATCTGTAACAGCATCATATACAAAACCACTTAATAAAAATTGGTTTTCCTCTTTAGTTATAGTATAAATTTGATTGCAATATGTGTCAGGGCATTGGTCACATTCGCTTCTGTTGGAAGTCAAGAATCCTTCTGTTTGTAATTCAGATAAGCAAAAATACTTGTCATTTTTCGATGAGCTAATAGGGAATCCTAAGTTTTCAGGAGGGCTAACAAAATTTGTTTCCAAGTTGAACTTGGATTTAAATATATCAAAGCCACCTAGTGTCTTATGTCCCTGAGAACTGAAATATAGTACTCCGGTATTTTCGTGAAAGAATGGCGTTACTTCATCCTCTGGAGTATTGATCTTTGGTCCTAAATTAATTGGTTCAGTGGTTTTTCCTTTATAATCAATTTTACAATACCAAATATCCATGCCACCTTGGCCTCCTGGTCTGTCAGAAGAAAAGAATAACGTTTTATTATCTTGTGTAATATAAGGATGCGAGGATGTATACCCTTTTGTGTTGACTGCTGGCCCCAGTAATCTAGGTTTCATCCATTTATCCACAAAATATTTTGTAACGAATATTTGAGGTTCAGTTTCATTATCAAGGTACCATCTTGTAAAGTACATTGTTTTTTTATCGTTACCAACAGATGCTGCACCTTCATGCTGACTAGAATTTGGATCCCCATTTAGGCTTTGTGCTCCAACCCAATTTTCACCATTTTTTGTCATCAAGAAAATATCACTCAATTGGTTTCCGGAAATTTTATTCTCTTGATTTTCAGTGCTTGTATTTCGAGCGGAGGAAATAATAATGTGATTATAGTCCAAGAAACTAGCGGCATATGAACTGGATCCATTGTTAATTAGTGAATCCCCTTTTTTAACAGAAACGCCTTGCTTTTTAGTCATAGAATTCTCGGCATAACCACAGCTGCTAATCAATTGCTCAGCTCTTTTATAAAAGTAAGCTGTTGCACTTGTTGTATCTTCATTGTCAAGTCTAAAGGTCTTAAATTCTTCAGATGCTTGTTTATAACTGCTATTATTCATTAGAACAGTTCCGTAATAATAACGGTCTAAAGGATAAGTATCCTCCTCAGCACCCCAACTAAATTGCAAAGATTTTACATACCAATATTCAGCAAGTGAATATTCATTCATTAATCGACAACATTCAGCAATCATATGGGTAGCATACAATTCATTTCCATCTACTTTGTCATCTCCAATGTCGGTGAAGATTTCCTCCTCAATAAACACTTCACTTGAATTTAATTCTTTTAGAGCTAACGAGTCACCAATATTTACAGAATCTGTTAATGCAGTCGAGTCAGATCCTTCTATTTGCATTTTATTGCTTTTTCCAGTATAAGCATTATAAGCATAAGGATGTGACGAAATTCTTTCTACTTTCAAGTCTTCATCAATAATCATTTTATAAAAATGAATAGCAGAAGCATAGTTCTTTTGTTCGAATGCTTGATCTCCATAACGCAGCATTTCAGCTAAAGACATTTGAGCCATAGAAAAAGCAGAAAGGGATAAGAATCCTACCAACAGAGCTATTTGTTTTATAAATCTGGACATGATCGGATTGGTGTAGGATTTACTTTACTGCTTATAAATATTACTGACAATTCAAATCCACCTCTACTATTTGAAACAGATTGTAAGTTAGAGGTGTTCACATCGTAACTTAATCTATATTGAAGCTGTTTGTACTTTAATCCAATGTGGGCAATGACAGCATCATCATTTGTTCTGCGAGTTATACCATATGTGGCAAAAGCATCTTTACTCTCCATATAATAGTAACCCATCCAACTAAACATAATTTCCGTAATGTTTCCCTGTCTCATGGCAATTCCATGCATTAAAAACTGAAACTTTGCGTTAATATTTACTTTTACTCCTGGATGAATATTAAAACGCATAGGAAGTATACTAGTTGCATTAAGTAGCGTTTCATTAGGTTGTGTTATGTGTAAAACCGAAGCTCCTAAGAAAGGATTAACTCTCTTGTTTGTGTTCGTGTAATAATACATAAACCCAACGTTAACTTCTGGAAGGAATGTAGATCCAGCTATTCCAGTTTCTCCCGTAGGGTTTGAAAATGATCCACCTCCAGCAGGGTCATATTGGTCTTCGAAGGTTAAAGAATTAAGATTAATACTTCTCATTATTCCTCCAAGTTGTATGCCGCCAGCAAAGTGATTATGTGGGCTATTTCCTAGTTGGTAATCATATGCTCCGGACAAAACCAGGTTGGTAGTAGTGTAATTTAAAGAGCCTGCAGAGGTGTTTAATAAATAGGCGCCGACTTTGATATCTTTAAATTTTGTGTCAAAGGATAATGCTGTACTTCTAAACGGATTACTTATTACACTTGCCCATTGACTTCTGTAATGCAAGGCAGCTCTGTAATCTCCCTTAAACATTCCCGTCATCGCAGGGTTAATTAACATAGGGGAAGCTTCATATTGTGATAAATGAAAATCTTGAGCATTAGAAGACAAGCTCATTAATATCAACATTGGTATTATTAATGATTTCTTAACTGATATGTAAGATAGTTCTTTCATTATCTAATAATCGTTACATCTCCATGACCTGAGTATTCAGTTCCATCTTCAGTTACAACATGATATAACCATACGTATACTCCTAATGATTGCTCAACATCTAAATGGGTTCCGTTCCATCCTAAAAGTGGATCGTTTGATTCGAAAATCATTTTCCCCCAATTGTTGTAGATTTCAAACCTAAATTCAGTAAAGGTTCCTCCTAAAACATAGAATACATCATTTAATCCATCTCCATTTGGTGAAAATGCTAACGGAAGAATAGGTGGTTGTTTTACTGCAATTACATGCGATACTGTATCTAAACAACCAAAATCATTTGTAATTGTTAAAGTCACATTGTATTGTCCGTATGGGTTAAATGAATAGATCGGGTTTTGGTCTACTGATGAACCAAAATTATCTCCAAAATCCCACTCCCATTGTGAAGCGTCTAAAGATTCGTCAACAAAAAAGACATCGTCTAGTACCTGTGTGGTAACTATTTCACTAATTCCATCATTCATGCTAAAAGCAGCAGAAGGATTGGGATTAATAGAAATGTTTTGAGAAAGAGTATCTAAACAACCATAGTTGGATGTTGTGATAAGCGTTACATTAAATGTTCCAGTTACTCCATATCCATTTGAAGGATTCTGATCAACACTTGTTACAGTATTTCCAAAATCCCAATCCCAAGCAATAAGTTGCCCTGAACTTATGCTTGACTCATCAGTAAACAATACCTCATCTTCTTCACAGAAGCCCACGTAACTGAATGAATTATTCGGTAAAGGATGCACTAATACATTTTGAACAACAGTATCGATACAGCCATAACTAGATGTTACAATTAAAATAACTTGCTGCAAGCTGTCTGAACCAAATGTGTAATTTGTTGCTGAAAGTGTGTCAGCAGAAACACCGTCGATTATCCATTCCCAAGTTACAATAGTTCCGAATTCCACTATCGAAGCATCTACCATATTCGATAATTCATTTAAACAAGCGGAATCAGAGATGAAAGAAGCTATAGGATTCGGTTGAACTTGTAGCGTATCCGTTATTGAATCTGTGCACCCCATATCAGTTGTTACAATCAAGGATGTCCAGTAAATGCTGGCACTATCAAATATTACAGAAATATCTTGAGTTGATCCAATAAAGCCATTTTCAACTTCCCATTCCCAACCAATAATTGAACCAGTAGGAACTGTTGATGCATCAAACATCTCCACAGAGTCTTCATAACAATCAGCGTTACTTGTAAGCATTGCTGTTGGCAGAGGTGATACTATAATATACTGTGTCAATGAATCAACACAGCCGTAACCAGAAGTAACAACCAATGTTGCTGTTTGTGTTCCAAAAGAAGCGAATATAACACTAGTATCTTGCGTGGCTGATAGAGCAGCGTCATTAAAATCCCAATCCCAATTTGTGATACCTCCAATAGCAAAACTTGAATCTGTAAAGTATGCTATTTCATTTAAACAAACATTAGCAAATCCAAAATTGACAGTTGGAGCATCTATTAATTCAATAACAAGGCTATCAATAATAGCACTGCATACACCATTATTCTCAGTAATAAATGTAAGAGTTACGCTGTTAGAAGCAGTATCCACTTCACCAGGCAGATATTGAGGATTAAATGTCGTTGAATCTGGCAAGAAAGCACCATCACCATTGGTAATCCAATATCCCTGTCCTGTATTACTTGCACTATAAATGTTAAATGCTC
The DNA here is from genome assembly GCA_963926405.1 of uncultured Flavobacteriales bacterium. GTDB lineage: Bacteria > Bacteroidota > Bacteroidia > Flavobacteriales_D > Parvicellaceae > CALSMU01. The sequence continues at coordinate 1,289 of CAWUXI010000085.1, read as the reverse complement.
CTCCATTTCGACAAGAAGTGTCTGCTGACATAACGACCAACTCAAGTGGGTTTTGTATATCTACTTGGAAAGAGTCAACTTGTGCCAAACAACCACCATTTCCAGTTGAAGTTAAGTACAGTTCTACTGTGTTTGTAACCGTATCGTTCGGACCAAAAAAGTAGCTTGCATTTACATCAGCAGTATCAGAAAATGTGCCGTCTCCCGAAGTTGTCCATATCCCTCCAGTTGCAGTAGTAATTAGCGCGTTTAAAACTAAACTGTAATCTCCACAAACTAAGGTGTCATTGCCAGCGAATACTGTAATGTCAGTTGGCGTAATAGTTAAGTTTAATGCATCGGTAACGGCATTACATAAACCGTTTCCAGAAGTCGTTAAATATAATTGCACAGCACCATTGGTTTGGTCACCTAAACTTGTTTGATAAGTAGCGTTTAAATCAGTGTTATTAGGTATAAAATTCCCAGAGCCACTAGTGCTCCAAATACCGCCTGCAGCGGTATATACAATTCCGTTCAAAGGAACAGCAGCGTTGGTGGAACAAACAGAAGTGTCGTTACCAGCAAAAGAGACAGGTGCAGGAGTTATAACAATTGACATTTGGTCATTATATGACTGACAAAGACCATTTCCTGTGGTTGTTAATGTTAAAGTTACATTTCCAACAGTTGTATCTCCTAAACTTGGCAAGTACGTTGCATTTAGTGCGGAACCATTAGGAGAGAACGTTCCAGTTCCATTTGTTGACCAAACCCCTCCAATAGCATTGAAAATACCTCCATTTAGAGATACGCCCGAAATATCGGCACAAACGGTTTGGTCAGAACTAGCTAAAGCAACCGGTATGTTAGTTAACGTAATAATAACGTTATCAGAATAAGGATTACAAAGCCCGTTACCGGTCGTTGTTAGAGTAAGTGTTACAGTTCCAGCAGCTGTATCAGCGGCAGAAGGAATATAAGAAGCCGTTAATGTAGTTGCGTTTGGGTTAAATATACCAGATCCACTTGTAGTCCAGATTCCACCTGTAGCGGTAACCACGGATCCAGAAAGTGGAATAGAGGCGATATCTTGACATGTAGTAATGTCAGTTCCAGCGTTTACAGTAGGGGCTGGAGTGAAGGTAATTAGCACAACATCTGTATATGCATTACAATTTCCATTACCCGTTGTGGTTAAAGTTAACGTAACACTTCCTGCGATTGCATCGGCATTTGAAGGCACATAACTAGCATTAAGCGTATTGTTATTAGGAGAGAAAGTTCCATTTCCTGAGGTTGTCCAAACT
>CAWUXI010000084.1:0-32263 GCA_963926405.1 uncultured Flavobacteriales bacterium | reverse complement strand
GAGCGAACGCGAGAGGCGATCTTTGTCGCGCACATCACCAATAAAAAAGCGTACCCGGTCATCGTCGCCATACAGCTTAGCCATTTCCCACTGCTTCATTTCATCACGCGAGTAGATGACCAGACGACGTGGGTTATATTTTGCAAGCGTCATTGGCACGAAGGTGTGGCCAAAAGAGCCGGAGCCGCCAGTGATGAGGATTGATGAGTTACTGAGCATGATGTTTACTTTTCTTGCTTTTCTGCGGCACTCAAGCCGCGTTATTTACGATATCTAAGTAGGTGTCGCATCCCGGACGATCGCATTGATTCAAAACGGTATCCGCTGTTCATGGCCAGAGGGGTGATGCGGCAGTTGATTTGATATGAACACGCCTGGGAATTTAGCTAGAGTGACTTCTGGAGAAACTATAGGGACATTAGTAGAAGTATAATTTTTAGTTATATTTGGTTACTTAAAAACGTAAAGTGATGAATGAAGAAGTTGAAATGGCAATTGATGATGCTAAATCAGGAATGCAAGACTCTCTAGAACACCTTGAAAAGCAATTGTCGAAAATTAGAGCTGGACGAGCAACTCCGTCTATGCTAGATGGAGTTATGGTGAATTATTATGATATTCCAACACCTCTTGGTCAAGTTGCAAATGTAAACACAATAGATGCAAGAACGATAACAGTGCAACCTTGGGAAAAATCTATTCTGGATGAAGTCTCAAAAGGTATTCTCAATGCAAATTTAGGTTTAAACCCCCAAAGTAATGGTGAGATGATAATTATATCAGTGCCAATGCTTACTGAGGAACGAAGACGAGATTTAGTAAAGAAAGTAAAATCTGAAGGTGAGCATGCAAAAGTTGGGGTCCGTCAGAAAAGGAAAGATGCTAATGACTATATTAAAAGTTTGAAAAAAGAAGGACTTAGTGAAGATCAAGTTAAAGACACTGAAGATTCAATTCAGCAGATAACAAATGAATATATTGCGAAAGTGGATGTTTTGTTAGATGTGAAAGAAGTAGACATAATGAAAGTATAAGGACATTCAAGTAAGATTATTTAAAGCCATGCAATATTTTGTATGGCTTTTCTTATTTTTAATCCAATTAATTTTTTAAATATCTTATTGATAATTCTACCATTTTTTTTAATTTCATATTCTGTTGAACGCAATGATAGTAATGCATCAAATGCTCCAGCTTGGGTTTCGAAACAATTGTATTTAGCATTAGCAGATGAAGCCTATTAGAATTTAATTTATATCGACAAGCTACTACATACCGAAATCTCCTATTTAAAGGGAGTAGGGCCCAAAAGGGCAGAACTATTGCAAAAAGAGCTAAGGGTCTTTACCTTCAGCGATTTATTACAATATTATCCTTTTCGATATGTAGATCGATCTAAAATGCACCGAATTAGAGATGTGTTTGAAGGTGCACAGGAGGTGCAGTTGCAGGGAGCATTATTAAGTGTTGAAGAAGTCGGTGCTGCAAGGAAAAAGAGGTTGGTAGCTGTTTTTAAAGATGACACCGGAACAATTGAACTTATTTGGTTTAAAGGCGCGAAATGGATCAAGTCATCTTTAGCCATAGGAAAAGAATACATAGTATATGGTAGAGTTAATAGATACGGAAGTAAGTTCAGTATTCCCCATCCAGAAATAGACGAGGTTAAAAACTCCAACCAATTAGAAGGTTACCTGCAGCCAATCTATCATTCTGGAGATAAACTATCAGCAAGAGGATTAACCAGTCGGGGATTTGAAAAGATCTTACATAATTTAATCGCTCAGCTGAACGGAATTATTGTAGAGGTTTTATCAAAGGAGATATTGGCTAATTATAATTTAATTGGGAAAGAAGATGCGCTAAAACAGATTCATTTTCCAAATTCATTGGAGGAAGCAAATAAAGCAAGCTTCCGTTTAAAGTTTGAAGAATTATTTTTTCTTCAACTTCAAATGATAAAACAAAAACAAGTTACACAGCAAAAAACGCCAGGATTTGTTTTTAGTAGGGTAAGTGCCCAATTTAATACTTTTTTCAATCACTATCTCCCATTTGAATTAACAAGCGCTCAGAAGCGAGTAATGAAAGAAATCCGAAAGGATATGGGTTCGGGCATCCACATGAATAGAATGTTGCAAGGAGATGTTGGAAGTGGAAAGACTTTAGTTGCTTTATTAAGTATTTTAATTGCATTAGATAATGGTTTTCAAACATGTTTGATGGCTCCAACAGAGATATTAGCTACGCAACATTATAATTCAATACAAGAATTGGTTGGAGAAATGGGTGTTGAGATAGCGTTGCTTACGGGCTCCGTAAAGACCGCCCAGCGAAAGATTATTCATAGTAAATTAGAAGATGGCTCATTGGATATATTGATTGGAACGCATGCATTAATCGAAGATAAAGTAAAGTTTAAAAATATTGGTTTAGCAGTAATTGATGAGCAACATCGATTTGGCGTAGCTCAAAGAGCTAAACTTTGGAGAAAGAATTTACAGCCACCTCATGTGCTAGTTATGACTGCTACCCCAATTCCGAGAACGTTGGCGATGACGTTTTATGGTGATTTAGATGTTTCGGTTATTGATGAGTTACCACCTGGAAGAAAACCAATTGAGACACGTCATTATTTTGATAAAAATAGATTGAAAGTTTTTCAGTTTATGGAAGATGAAATAGCCAAAGGGAGACAAATTTACATCGTATATCCATTGATTGAAGAATCTGAAAAAATGGACTACAAAGATTTAATGGACGGCTATGAAAGTATTTCTCGACGTTTTCCAGTTCCAAAATTTCAGGTAAGCATTGTTCATGGTAGAATGAAAGCTGCTGATAAAGAATTTGAAATGAGTCAGTTCGCAGCTGGAAAAACCCAGATAATGGTGGCTACCACCGTTATTGAAGTAGGTGTTAATGTCCCGAATGCTTCCGTAATGATCGTTGAAAGTGCAGAGAAATTTGGATTATCGCAACTGCATCAGTTAAGAGGTAGGGTAGGAAGAGGGGCGGAGCAATCTTATTGTCTTTTAATGACAAGCTTTAAACTCTCTATAGAAGCGAAGAAAAGAATTGGAACATTGGTAAGAACGAATGATGGTTTTGAAATAGCTGAAGTGGATTTAAAAATGCGGGGTCCTGGGGATATAATGGGAACACAACAAAGTGGGTTGTTGGATTTGAAAATTGCCGATTTAGCAAGAGATGGACAAATAGTGCAATTAGCAAGAGATGCTGCTATAGAAGTTCTTGAAGATGATCCAGACTTAATGCATAAAAAGAATTACGAAATGAGAACACAGTTATTTCGTCAAATTAAAAATAGACCGGATTGGAGTAGGATTAGTTAGGTTCTGTTATACAAAAAAGTATAAGTTTTTTAAGATTTACTTCCCAATTTTAAATACTCCTCCAAACAACAAATTCCGTTGTAAGAAGAAGAACTGCTGACTTGCTTTGTCAGATTTTACTGGAGTAGTTCTTATGTTCGACATATTGATATAGCCAGCTTTTCCTTCAAACCTAAAAAAGAAATGATTGAAAAAAGAAATGTCTAAGCCTATTTTGGCGTTTAATCCAAAACCTGCTATATTAAAATCATCATGTTGTTCAAAGTTCATTAAGCGTGCGTTGGTCTTTGGATATAGTGCGCCAATCCCAACACCTTCTGTAATATTTATGTCTATTGGGAATTTTTCATTAAATAGACGAATCAACTTATCGAATCGATTAACTTCAACATTAACATAATTAAGTCCATCTGTGTGTTCAAATTTTAAAAATTGAGATGTAAGTTCTATTGTCTCGTTTTGATAAGTTTTATTGTAATCAGACCCCTGCACATCAATTTCCCCATTAATCATAACGTTCTGTCCTTGGGGCATTACATATTTCATATGGTCTACACCAAAAGAAATGTTGTGTTTTTCATTAAAGAAATAGCCTGCTTTAAAGTTTGTTTGAGGTATACTAATCCTTACTGGATGAAAATAAGGGTCTAAGGCAAAACGAGTTTGTCTATCATTTGCTTTTACGTCGTCCAAAACAAAATCATAACCTTCACCAGAAAAATGAATGTCAGAACTCGAAAAATAACCTCTGTTCCAGCCCCAATAGACAAATACTTTTCCTTTGTTCGTTTCAAGCGTGAGTACCTCTTCTTGTCCATATCCTAATGTTGATATAGCAATTACCACAAGTACAATCAATCTTTTCATGCCCCTCTCTTTTTATCTTTATCTTTAACAAAATTTCTTTTGGAGTTAATAGGCCTTTTGTTTCTCTGTTCTGCTAACCATTTTGGAGCATTCTGCGATTTACTTTTAGGTTGGTCTACTAATCGTTTTAAAAGATCTGGTCGTTTCACTTTAATTAAGTAATCACTTACCCACTGTTTATTTTCTTTTTTATACCAAAAGAAAAAACGATGTTGATTTTGTCTTTCTTCCTTGGTTTTAGGAGTGTAATATTTGTTTAAAGTATAGGGATGATAACCTGAATAATACATCACTGTAGCTACAGTCATCGGGGTTGGTGTAAAATCTTGTACTTGCTCTAATTCAAATCCTAATTCTTTTGTTTCAGCAGCAAGATTAGCCATATCTTCTTCCTTGCAACCAGGGTGGCTAGAAATAAAGTAAGGGATTAATTTTTGATTTAGATTGTATTCTTTGTCTATTTGATCGTATGCTTTTTTAAATTCTTTAAAGTGCTCAAACTTCGGCTTTCGCATAATCTTTAATGTGTCATCTGCGGTGTGTTCTGGAGCAACCTTTAACCTTCCAGATACATGTCTCGTTTGAACTTGAATCATGTATTCTTTTAATGATTTATCGCCTTTTTTATTGTACGATTTTGTAAGTAAATCATAACGAATTCCACTACCTATGAATGCTTTTTTGACTTTTGGATTGCTGTCAACCTTTCTGTATAAATTAGTCATTGCAGAATGGTTGGTATCCAAATTATCGCAAACTACAGGATGTATGCATGAGGGAGCAACACATTTATCGCAAATAGATAAATCTTTTCCTTTTAGGTTGTACATGTTGGCAGAAGGCCCTCCTAAATCCGAAATGTATCCTTTAAAATCTTTCATTTCGGTTACCTTATCAACTTCCGCTAAAATAGATTTTTCCGAACGACTTGCAATAAATTTTCCTTGGTGAGCCGAAATTGTGCAAAAACTGCATCCACCAAAACATCCTCTATGCATATTGATTGAAAATTTAATCATTTCATAAGCCGGAATGTCCCCTCTCTTTTTGTACTTAGGGTGAGGTAATCTTGTATATGGTAAATCGAATGAAGTGTCAATTTCATCTTCAGTCATCGTTGGAAAGGGAGGGTTTATGACTAAGTTTTTACCCCCAATACTCTGCGTTAATCGATTAGCGAAAGTTTTATTGGATTCTTGTTCTACAATTTTAAAATTGGATGCAAACATTTTCTTGTCGTCAAGACAAGTTTCATGAGAGACTAATTCTTTATCCTTCCAATGTTTGTTTTTAGGAATGTTATCTTTGTCAGAACTTAAATAGGCTGTTTGCTTTACCATTGTGAGCTGATGAAAAGGTACTCCTTTTCGTAAAAGTTGTAGGATCTCTCGCAGGGCTTGTTCCCCCATTCCGTAAACCAATAAATCAGCTCCACTTGTTTCTAGTATAGTGGGCATTAATTTATCTGACCAGTAATCGTAATGCGTAACTCTTCTCAGTGATGCTTCTATTCCGCCAATCAATACGGGGGTTTCTGGGTATAGCTCTTTTAAAATCTTAGTGTAAACAGTTGTTGCATAATCGGGTCGGAAATTTGCTAATCCCCCAGGTGTATAAGCATCTGTTGATCTTTTCCTTTTTCCAGCCGTATAATGATTTACCATGGAATCCATACATCCAGCAGTTACGCCAAAAAAGTATTTAGGAGTACCTAGTTTTTTAAAATCACGTAAATCGTCTGTCCAATTCGGCTGTGGGATAATCGCAATTTTAAACCCTTCACTTTCCATAATTCTGCCAATTACGGCAGCCCCAAAGGCAGGGTGATCAACATAAGCGTCTCCTGAAATGAGAATGACATCTAACTGTTCCCATCCTCTTTTTTCCACTTCCTTTTTTGTAATTGGAAGCCAATCTGTTATTGGTTGTAATTCATTCACAATGCAAAGATACTAAAGGATGGGTATTTAAAAGAAGTTTTTCTTAATTAAAAGACTATACCCAAAACTAGGGTGTTATAAACTTAAGGTTCTTCTCTCTCCATTCTTCGTTAATATTATCGGAACATTTTCTAATGCACAAATTAGATGTAACAATCAGATTTTTTGATTAGTAGACTAATAAAAGATACTTTAAACATTTAATCATGGATAATCTATGCCCTGTATGCATTACATATTCTTGTCGTTTTGTCAAATATTACCTTATTTTTGTGGTACTTAAAAAAAAAGATATGGCATCTTCAGGAGATATAAAAAACGGATTATGTATGATTCATAAAGGAAAGCCCGTTACTGTGATAGATTTTCAACATGTAAAACCAGGTAAAGGACCAGCATTTGTTAGAACGAAATTGAGAAACATTGAAACAGGCAGAGTGGTAGATCATACGTTTCCGTCTGGACATAAAATTGAAGTGATAAGGGTAGAAAACAGAACTTATCAATATTTATATAAAGAAGATGACGGGTTTCATGTTATGAATACTTCAACGTATGAGCAAACTTTTATCGAAAAACACTTAGTTGCTAATCCAGAATTCTTAGTCGAGGGGACAAATGTTCAAATTGTTTTTAATGCTGATGAAGAAACTCCTTTAGTTGTTGTTTTACCTCTATACATTGAAGCGGAAGTTACTTATACCGAGCCCGGAGTTAAAGGAGATACAGCAACAAATACAATGAAGCCTGCTACTATTGATACCGGCGCAGAAATACGTGTTCCATTATTTATAAATATTGGAGATAAAATAAAGGTGGACACAGAAAAAGGTATGTACGCTGAAAGACTAAAATAAAATATGTATACAGTTCAAGGAATTCAGCATTTAGGCGTTGGTGTCCCGCAGCATGCAGATGCATGGGCCTGGTATAGAAAGTTTTTTGGAATGGATATTCCATTTTTTAATGATGAAGCTGGAGCTCCATTGATGGATATTTATACAGAAAACAAGACAATTACTAAAAGGGCTGCCATGATTCTAAACCTCCAAGGAGGTTGCGCTATGGAGGTGGTTTGCCCAACTACATTTCAAGCCACACATGCAGAAAAGGCTTTTCAAATAGGCGATTTAGGAATCTATACAGGTTTTATTAAATCGCTAGATGTCAAAAAGGCTTATGCTTTTTTTAAAGAAAATAATGCAGATTTAGTTACGGATCTGATAAAAATGCCAAATGGTTGGGCCACTTTTTATGTAAAAGATATTCAAGGACAGTATTTTCAAGTAATTCCAACAAAGCACTCTTTTACAAATGCAGGAAGAGTTACCAATGGAATAGCTGGGTGTAGTATTGGAGTTTCTGATATTGCTAATGCTATGAAATTGTATTCTACTGTTTTGGGGTATAATAAAGTGGTTTATGATACTTCTGAAATTTTTGCAGATTGGTCAAAATTACCGGGAGGAGAAGGAAAGTTTAGAAGGGTACTTTTAACGCAAGCCAATCCTTCTGGAGGAGGTTTTACAAAACTATCAGGAGAAACGTATATAGAATTAGTTCAAGATTTATCAGAAAGGAAACCCATCAAGATTTACGCAGGTAGACTTTGGGGTGATATAGGTTTTGTTCACTTAGGTTTTGACGTAAGGGGAATGAAAGATTTGGGCGAAGAGTTAGATAAAGTTGGTTTTGGTTTTACATGCGATACTAAAAATGTATTGAGTATGGGAGATGCAACAAAAGTGCATTGTACCTATATTGAAGATCCTGATGGAACGCTGATCGAATTGATTGAAGTTTATAAAATTCCGATTATTGAAAAGCTGGGGATAAACTTGAATGTGGAAAAAAGAGACCCCTCTAAACCTTTGCCAAATATAATGCTTAAAGCATTGAAATTTAATAGAGTAAAGTAGTTTTTTTAGTTGTTAGGTTAACATAAATGAAAGTTTTATACGGTTTAATTAGGAAATAGAAACCTTACCCTTTTATTTGTCTTAGGCCAATTTCTGCTTGTTGCCGTAACACATAAAGAAGTTTCAATAAGTCACAATGGATTTAAAATCATTGTAAGTAATGCTTTTCAAAAGGCATCTTCTTTTTTTTCTGAATATATAAAATATTTCGAAATTGTTGGAGATTCTTTTCAAGGTTTTTTTGGATGTGATAACTGCATTGCGATTTCTGTTTTTGAATCACTTGGGCTAGATGAAAAACAATTGGATGACACTATTTCATTAATGAGTTAGATTGTCAGTTTGGAGCTGGAGTTAATTAGGTTCCAGAATCAGAATTAAAAGAAGTAGAGAATAAAAATTGTGTATTTATTATGGCCATTAAAAAATCGGAGGACATTAGATGAAAATATTAGTCATAGATAATTACGATTCATTCACATATAATTTAGTACAGTACCTAAATGATTTGTCTGCGGGAGAAGTAGTAGTAAGGCGCAACGATGAAATTGAATTAGAAGAAATTAGAGCATTTGATAAAATTCTAATTTCTCCAGGGCCAGGATTACCCGAAAATGCAGGAATAACAAAGTCTGTAATAAAAAAATATGGGAGCTCGAAACCTATTTTAGGGGTTTGCTTAGGAATGCAAGCAATTACAGAAGTTTACGGAGGTAATCTTATTAATTTGAATGAGGTTTATCATGGAGTCGCTAGTTCAATGAGTATGGAGAAACAGGACTCTCTTTTTAATAACATATCTAACCCTACGGAAGTAGGACGGTATCACTCTTGGGCAATGAAAGATGAATATGTCGATGATTTAGAAGTTATAGCTAGGTCAAAAGACGATTGCATTATGGCTATTCGCCATAAAAAGTATGCTGTAAAAGGTGTGCAGTTTCATCCAGAATCAGTTCTGACTCCTGAAGGAAAAAAGATGATTGAGAACTGGTTAAACGAAAAGTGAAATGAAAAATAGTATAGAAAAAATCCACTCTTAGATTCGTTTTCTTGCCAAGAAATATTTAACGTTGTGTATGAGATGGTGTTATTATTGAAACACACGAAACCCCAGAAATAGCTTTTTCTGATGGTCGGAAAACCATAAATAATTACCGAAGATAATCTTCTATTTGAGAAACTAAAACAACTAAAAGCATTAGCAGAAACAATGTAGGGGGGACTTAAAAATGTTCCGATAAACTAAACCGCAATAAGCGTAAAGAAGTGCAAACTGTTTACTCCTTTCGGTCATAAGACCGCTTCGCTAAGTTGATCGTAGTGATTTTTTGCACTTTAGCGTTGAGGATTATAGCTTTACGGGTTATTTTGATAGCTTTGACTTTTTTCCTTTGTTTTTTTGTCAGGAAAAAAAAGGAAGCGCCTCCACGGCAGCAATCGGGACGGCTTAAGGACAGAGTAAAAAAAAGATTGATTATATGAAACAAGAATACAAACTGTACAAAGAAGAAGATCAGTTAGTCTGGGGAACACTATTTGAAAGACAGGTTGAGAATTTACAAGGTAAAAGTTGCACAGCGTATTTATCTTGTTTGGAGAAAATGAAAGGTGTTCTAAATCCAAAGCAAATTCCTAATTTCAATCTAATGAATTCCACGTTAAAAGAGGCAACGGGATGGTCTATAGAAGTGGTGCCTGGATTAATTCCAGTAGAAGATTTTTTCCGGCTTTTAGCACAAAGAAAATTTAGTGCTTCTACTTGGGTTCGAAAAATAGATCAATTGGATTATCTAGAAGAACCAGATATGTTTCACGATGTTTTTGGACATACACCACTATTAGCAGATCATAAATTTGCTCAGTTTATGAAAGACTTTGGGGATTTAGGTGTTGAGTTTATTGATGATGAAGAAGTTGTTAATCAGTTACAAAGATTGTACTGGTTTACCATTGAATTTGGGTTAATTTATGAAAATGGCCGAAAAGTTTATGGAGCTGGAATTTGTTCCTCTTTCGGTGAAACAATTCATAGCCTAAGTGCAAATGTGGAGGTCATTCCTTTTAATTTAGATCGCGTTATAAGTACCGAGTTTGAAACGGATGTTGTTCAAACACTTTACTTCGAACTAGAAAGTTTTGATCAACTTTTTAGAGAGTTTAAATTATTTAGAGATAGAATTGCTAAATAACTCTAAGTTCGGCCTTAAAAATGTTCCGATAAACTAAACCGAAATAAGCGTAAAAAAGTGCAAGTTGTTTGAGCGGAGCGAGTTTTTGCACTTTAGCGTTGAGGATTATAGTTTTACGGGTTATTTTGATAGCCTTGACTTTTTTCCTTCGTTTTTTTGTCAAGAAAAAAAGGAAGTGCCTGTCCGGCATAAGGACTATTTACTTAGCACTCTTCTTTCGAATAATCTTGTGAAATAGTTTAGGAAATAGCCGCTTAAGAGTAAGCGCTTTTAACTCTCCTGCTCCTGCTTTAATCTCCAATTTATTTTTTTCTAAGCCGCGAATAATTTGTTGAGCACATTTTTCAGCCGTCACTCCTTGGTTTTGATTGTTGTCCATTTCACCCGTGCTATTGCCGTCATTAGATAGCGCATTTTTAGAGATGTCAGTTTTAATAAATCCAGGAAAAACAATAGATACTTTTATATTGTTTTTCTCTTCTTCTAAACGAAGTGATTCATAAAAACCAACCAATGCAAATTTTGAAGCAGAATAGGCTGAACGTAAAAAGAAACCAAACTTTCCGCTCAAGCTACTAATCGGAACAATAGTCCCGCTTTTTTGTTTTTGCATTTGTGGAAGAACAGCTTTTGTTAAAGCAATATTTCCAAAATAGTTGACTTCCATTATTTTTCTATCGATTTCTAATGGCGTCTCAAATGCTTCAGATCGCTGACTAATTCCACCATTGTTGATGAGGTAGTCAATACTTCCATAATGAGATATTACTTTTTGAGTCAACGAGTCAAATTCGTCCATTTTTGACAAATCAAGGGGTAAAACAAATGCTTCACCTTTGCAATTAGATTTGACTCTTTCTAATTCTTCAACTCTTCTTGCTGATAAAACCAGTTTTGCTCCTTTTTCAGAAAGCGCCAAAGCTAAAGCTTCTCCAATTCCTGAAGTAGCTCCGGTAATCCAAATTGTTTTGTTTGTAAAGTGACTCATTGACAACAAAGCTAATCAAAACTATTTGAATGATTATTGTAAATACTGAGATCTATATAATAGCGAATTAAGATAAAAATTTGTCACCAGCCATTCGAATGGCTGTCCAATAATTTCCGTTGCATCCCGTACAATTGATAAATCCACTTTTCGTTGCTTAATTTCCAACGTTAATTAATTCTTTTTTTAAATTTACTTATGTCTGAATAAACTAAAAAAAGTCCAAAAGGTATTAAGAGAAAAACCAATGAGTTTGTGTGAAATGCTCCATGAAAGTCAAAAGACAATACTTTTATAAAGGCTGTTGTTAGCCCGCAACCTGGACAATCAAAATGAAATAGTGAGTTCCACAAGCATGGCATTAAAATGTCTATGGAGAAAAGTACCTTTAACATCACAGAAACAAAAAAGTACAATGCGATAGCACTCATTATTTTGTTATATTTTATGTAGTTAATTAGCATAGCCTTTGTTTTAATTGTGCTTTGTTGAATTTCCATCTCCCACCAAAAACCAACATAACAATAGTGTTATTAACCATTTGTCTTCATTTAATTTTTACTCCTCCGTTTTATATTAGACATTGGTTGTGGTACAACGAATTTTGTGCATATTTAGGCTTTAACGTAAACGATTTCGCCTCATTGGTGGCAAATTTTTTCGTTGTCTTAATTTCTGGTTATACGATAAAAAGGAAGGGTTATATAATTAACCCTTCCTTGTGTTGCATTCTTAAATTAAATCTCTTCCATCAGCCATTTTTAATCCTCCCGTGAGAATTCTGATAAAATCGACTAACGTCAAAATCCCACAGCATCCTGCCGTTAGAATCATTAATACTCCAATCCCGGTGTGACCCATCATAAAACGATGGATACCAAGTCCACCGAGAAAAAAACAAATCAAAGCCATTATCATCTTTTGTTGTGCTGGTTTTTGTTCAGTCATAATTTTTATTTTTTATTTATGCCTACTCTGTTGTTTATTGGATTTTCAGCTCTCTCCATTTTTGTTGTATTTCACACAATTCTCTAATTGGTAAATATGCGTTGGTTTCTTAAGTAAGCTAATATAGTAAGATTTCTCATACTTTGACAATTACTATAGATAATTAATAACTTAAAAATCAATTTAATAGGGACTTAGATTCATTAAGCCATTTGTTTTACTCCACGTGCAAATATTACGATCGTTGTCCTACTTTACTATCAGATAATCGTCTAAATAGAACGTGTTTTTTTTGCATATTGTGTTGAATCGATTTTTCAATTCATTCACTAAAGAGAGCTGCACTTTTTTTCTATTTTTAGATACTTCTAGATATCGAGCAATTACTCAGTATGTAATTCTAATGATTCGTCAAAAGATGTGAAGCACACCTTCTTTGTTTATTGAAGGAAAAGTTGCTAAATTATTCAGTGGGAAATAATCAATTCTGGACTACAATCTACGTTTCAATGTTTATTTTATTCTGATAAACCAAGTTCATGTTTGATTCGTTGCTTAATTTCCATATAATCCTTTTGCCTTATCAGCAGAGGTTGTAATACCCTTTATGAAGGATGAGCTAAATCCACTGTGCTCCATTTCGTTTAGTCCAGCAATTGTGCAGCCTTTTGGAGAAGTTACTTTGTCAATCTCGTCTTCTGGATGAGAATTGTTTTCGAGCAACAATGAAGCAGCGCCCTTTGCAGTTTGTGCAGCCATTTTTAGCGCAACAGAAGCATGGAAATCGATCTCAGTGCCTCCTTGAGTAGCGGCTCGAATTGCTCTTAAGAAAAATGCGATTCCACATGCACATAACGCAGTAGCAGAAGTCATTTGATCTTCATTAATAATGACGGTTTCACCAACTTGCTCGAAAATATCTTGAACGATTGGAATGTGTTCTTTCCAGTCCGATGTAGTTGCGATACAAGTCATCGATTCTCGAATGGCAATAGCTGTGTTGGGCATTGCTCGAACAATAGGTATATTATTCCCAATTTGGGTTTGGATTTCTAGAACTTTAACACCTGTAACCAAGGAGATTATTAACTGGTTTTCGTTTAGAGATGTAGCTATTTCTGCAAGAACTTCATCTATTTTTTGAGGCAATACTGCTATTACAACGATGTCTGCATTTTTTACAGCTTCAGGGTTATTGTTAGTAACAACACATCCTTTTCCACTAAAAGAAGAGAGAGAAGTTATTTTTCTCTTACTTAAAATAAAGTCAGTTGCTAAAAATTTATTGGAATTTATTAGTCCGTTCACCAATGATGTTCCAAGGTTTCCTGCGCCTATAATGGCAATCGTTTTACCTTCCACTTCCATTTCCAATAATTAATGATCTTCTTCCAGTACAGGGGCTCTTAGCCATATAAAACCCAAGATCATAGTTGAATTCAATGTTTAACATCACAGAAAAGGGGTTTGTAGGTCCTACAACTGCTAGGTCTGTTCCATAATTTGGAGAATATTCATATTTAGTTATATCATTTGCAAAGGCATCATCTAAGTCATATCGAACTCTTAATCCAGCTGAGATTCCAAAATTGTTTTTTCCCCAAACATAACTTCCAAACCCTAGTACCAGACCTCCCATTTTAGGTGCCAATTGACCACTAATATCTGAAGTTCCATTAGCTGCATACGGACCTTCTAATGTTTCAGTAGCTTTTGAAGTCATTGACATAACATATCCAGCTTCAAAATAACTCATTGTTTTTGTATTAAATCTAAACATAATTGGAATTTCGATTGACGTATAAGAAATTTCTTTACCGTATTTAACATTTATACTGTCCAAACCAGCTACTTCCATCTCGTAGATTTGATTGTGACTAAAATAGTTTATTTCTCCAACGATAGCAATGTTTTCATTAATGTCAAACGCTAATTTAAATCCGGCGCCAAAACCAAATGATGCTGGGTTCATAGAGTATTTCCCTCCAGAATTCATAATTTCGGAATTCATTAAAGCATTTGGTCCAAAAAAGAATTTAGGCCCAAAATCTATGTATGATTGAGAATAAGAAATTGATGTAGCAATTGCTAGCGCTAAAACCAGTGTTAATTTTTTCATGTGAATTTTATATGCAGTCAAAGTTAGTCTAAACTATTGTATAAATATATAAAAATGAATAGTACATGATTTGTAATTTGATAATTATATTGAAGTTAACTTCAGTAAAATTCAAATCGTAATAGTTGAAATACATTTCTAGATATTTTGGTGCTCCTAAATATACATGTGTTACTTAATATTAGAAATAAAACTGGATAAAACAGGTTTCTAAGTATTAAATTATAGGATTTAACTGCTTATATGTGCTAAGTTAATTTGGATAAGTTTTTTACTATCTTCGTTATATAGGAATTGTCATTTGAAAAAAATAACCTTTATAGTAAATGGAAAGATTCGTAAAATGAAAGTTTTGCGAGAATCCATTATCCATAAATTCAGAAAGGAGTTTCAGCTTGAGATCAGAAAATCCACTTTGCAAAATAGTTTCCAAGAATTAACTGCGAATGCTATTAATAAAGGTGTAGACTATTTGATTTTAGTTGGTGGTGATGGCAGTGTAAATGAAGGTGTGAACGGGTATTTTGATGCCGATTCAGAATTAAGTGAAAAGGTAATGTTAGGAGTCTATCCTGCAGGAAGTGGAAATGATTTTTCAAAATCTTTAGGTGTTGGAAATGATTTAGAACAATTACTTCTTTTAGTAAAGAATGATTCATTCAAAAAGATAGACGTAGGGTTAATGCACTTTAATAATGTTGATAATACTCCAGGAAAAAGATATTTTATCAATATTGCGGATATTGGAATAGGAGGTTATGTAGCCAATAAAATTAGTGATAGTAAAAAAAGATTAGGCGGGGATTTCACCTATACAAAAGCGCTAATTCAATCTTTTTTTAAGTATAAAAAACAAGAAGTTCAATTGACCAGTCAAGACTATAATTGGACGGGTAAAATGATGAGTATTTGTATGGCAAATGGCAAATACTTTGGAAGTGGAATGTGTATTGCGCCCGATGCTAAATTATCAGACGGCAAGATGCAGTTGGTTATAATTGGGGAAGTTAGTTTATATGATTATCTAAAGAATATTCCTAAAATAAAAAAAGGGCACAGAGTTATTCATAAAGAGGTAGCATATGCATTTGCAGAAAAGTGTGAAATTGTAGCTGTAGATAACCCATGCCCAATTGACATGGATGGCGAGTATGTAGGAACTACCCCTTTAAAAGCGGAAATATTGCCGAGTCAAATACGGATGTTGTTAATTGATTAATCCCGTTTAATTTAGTAGATCCTCATCTACAATATTAGGTAAGGTCACTTTCAAATTAGGTGTTCTCGCCATTTCCCTTTTTATAGCAAAAATAGCAGCATCATTTCTTGCCCAACTTCTCCTTGCTATTCCATTGTTAACGTCCCAAAACAACATCGACTTTAATCTTCTATCCGCATCTGCAGATCCATCCAATGTCATCCCGAAACCACCATTAATAACCTCTCCCCAGCCAACGCCACCGCCGTTGTGAATGCTCACCCAGGTAGCTCCTCTAAAAGAATCTCCAATTACATTATGAATGGCCATATCAGCAGTAAATTGAGAGCCATCATAAATATTACTGGTTTCTCGATAAGGCGAATCAGTTCCTGAAACATCGTGATGATCACGCCCTAAATTTACAGGGGAAGAAAGTTTTCCGCTAGCAACAGCATTGTTAAAAGCTTCTGCAATTTTAGATCTTCCTTCGGCATCCGCATACAAGATTCTTGCTTGAGAGCCAACAACTAAATTATTCTCTTGGGCACCTTTAATCCAGGTGATATTGTCTGACATCTGCTGCTGTATTTCTTTTGGAGAAGTTTTCATTAATTCTTCCAAAACTTCGCATGCAATATCGTCGGTTATCTGCAAGTCTTCAGGTTTTCCAGAAGTGCAAACCCACCTAAACGGACCAAAACCATAATCGAAACACATAGGTCCCATTATGTCTTGGACATATGAATTGTATCTAAAATCAATTCCGTTTTCAGCCATGATGTCTGCTCCAGCTCTTGATGCTTCTAGTAAAAACGCATTTCCGTAGTCAAAGAAATAGGTTCCTTTTGCTGTGTGTTTATTTATAGCATCAGTATGTCGGCATAAAGTCTTTTGAACTTTTTCTTTGAAAAGAGCAGGGTTGTTTGCCATCATTTCATTGCTTTCTTGAAAGCTTATGTCTGCTGGGTAATAGCCTCCAGCCCATGGGTTGTGCAAAGAGGTTTGATCCGACCCCAAATCAATATAAATATTTTCTTTGTCAAATTTTTCCCACACATCTACAATGTTACCATCGTATGCAATTGAAACAACTTCTTTATTATCTTTTGCGGATTGAACGCGAGAACATAGCTCATCTAAATCTTTAATAACTTCATCTACCCAACCTTGCTCATGCCTTTTGTAGGTTGCTTCCGGGTTTATTTCAGCAGTTACTGAGACAACACCGGCAATATTTCCCGCCTTTGGCTGTGCTCCGCTCATTCCTCCTAATCCAGAAGTGACAAATAATTTACCTGCTGTTCCTGAACTTGCACTGAGCGAAGTCGAAGTGTCAATTTTTCTGCATCCATTTAAAACGGTTATTGTTGTACCATGAACAATCCCTTGAGGGCCTATATACATATAAGAGCCGGCGGTCATTTGTCCATATTGGGTTACTCCTAAAGCGTTAAATTTCTCCCAGTCATCTGGTTTTGAGTAATTTGGAATCATCATTCCATTTGTCACAACAACTCTAGGAGCCTCTTTGTGAGAAGGGAACAATCCCATGGGATGTCCTGAATAAATAACCAGTGTTTGTTCATCCGTCATTTCAGACAGGTACTGCATTACTAAAAGATATTGTGCCCAGTTTTGAAAAACAGCACCATTTCCTCCATAAGTAATTAGTTCATGGGGATGCTGGGCTATTGCGTAATCCAAGTTATTCTGAATCATGAGCATTATTGATTGCGCTTGAACAGATTTACCAGGGTACTCGTTTATTGGGCGGGCATAAATAGTGTATTCTGGACGAAAACGATACATATAAATACGACCGTAACTTTCTAGTTCTTCTCTAAATTCAGTAATTAGCTCAGCATGGTATTTTTTATCGAAATAACGAAGTGCATTTTTGAGTGCTAATTTTTTTTCTTCCGCAGATAAAATATCTTTTCTCTTTGGTGCATGACTAACGGAGTTGTCATATTCTTTTTTAAAAGGTAATTCACTTGGAATGCCTTGAATAATTTGTTCCTTAAAACTTAACATGGTGGTTGATTGCATCTAATTTGATATGTTAAATATTCTACTGAAAACGCTGTAGTTTTTGAGTTAGGACAAATGTAAACAACCCTTGGGTTGGAAGCAAATACAGTTTCGTTATATTTGTCAAAAATCAGAAGACTTGGAGAATCAATCAAATATTACATTAATAAGAACTTTGTTAATTGTTATTACAACAGTAATCTTGTTGGTTGTGCTTAAAGAAATGGCTTTTGTTGTTATTCCTTTGGCGATGAGTATTTTCCTAGCCGCATTATTAGTTCCTACTTTTATGAAACTAAAAAAATGGAAAGTTCCAAATGTTCTAGCAATCTTTATAGTGGCGGCCGCAATCATTGGAGCAGTAAGAGTTGGCGGGTTTGTTATTCAACTTACGAACTATGAATATGGTCTAAAAAAGAATGAAATAAATTCTCTTGTGGTTACCAAATTATTACCAACTTTTGAAAATATTGGCGATTATACTGGAATAGATTTCGGCAAAGATATAGATTGGAGTAAGTTTTCAGACGTATTGTCTTCGGGGAAATTAATGGAATCTGTTTCTCCTATTTTGGATATGTTTAACTCAGTAGTTGGGATGTACTTGATGATATTAATTTATTTAATAATTATTCTCGCAAGTATGTATAATTATGAAAAGTATCTGCTTTATTTAGGTGGGGAAAAGAATGGGGAAGGGCTGCTTAAGGTTGTTAATAATTGGATAGAAGATTTACGAATTTATATAAAAGTTAAAGCTCTTGTAAGTTTGGTTACAGGTATTTTATTTGGAGGTATTTGTTATTTATTTGGAGTGGATTTCGCTCTGTTTTTTGGTTTCCTTGCTTTTATACTAAACTTTATCCCTCAAGTTGGTTCTCTTATCGCCACCATATTTCCTGTTATTTTAGGGTTTTTAGAAATAGATTCATTACCTATGATTTGTCTGTTTGCTGCGATTTTGATGGCAGTTCAATTAATGATGGGGACTTTCGTTGAAATGAAGTTTATTGGAAAAAGCTTTGCAATGAGTACGATTGTTGTTTTTGTGAACCTTATTTTTTGGGGTTATTTGTGGGGTATTGCAGGAGTAATACTTTCAGTTCCTATTATAGTACTCTTTAAAAATATTACAAATCATCTAGATGAAAACAGCATGATAGCACGCTTGCTTTCAAGTGAAAAGTAAAATGCTAGACCGGGTACTTTACCAATTGATTAAGATACCGTTATACGATATACATTGATAATAGATCTTATGAGAGGCCGTTGCTATAAAATGTTATTTCCAAAAACAGGGACCGAAGAAGAGCAATCATTGAATAGACGAGTAGAGATGTTGGTTACAGGTTATTAATTATTCTCTCTCCCCTTTACTTTTCCCGTCTTTTTGTCATAGCCATATGGACAATGCTTGCAACCGCTCTTGCAGCAACGGCCTCTTTTTAAATGATATTTCTCTGTAAACACGCGATATCCCTCTTCAGACCAATAAAAGTCATCTGGTTCTAATTTGGGCGTATCTGAAAAATCATCCATTTTGTAAAGATAAGATATTGGATTACAAGAAAGAGGTATAATTGTGTTGTAAAATATTCATTCATATTATTATATTCGCCTCAAATATATTTTTCATGGAAATTAAAGACTTAGAACCAAAAACAGTTTGGAACAATTTTACAAAGCTAAATAGCGTTCCTCGCCCTTCTAAAAAGGAAGAGAGAGTAATTGCTTTTGCAAAAGATTTTGGAGAGAGCTTAGGTTTGCACACGTATGTAGATGGAGTAGGTAATGTGATAATTTCAAAACCTGCTACTTTAGGCATGGAGAATAGGAAAATGGTTGTTTTACAATCGCACCTTGATATGGTTCATCAAAAAAATTCGGATACAGAATTTGATTTTGACACACAAGGTATTGAAATGTTAATTGATGGTGATTGGGTGACTGCTAATGGAACTACTTTAGGCGCGGATAACGGAATGGGAGTAGCGGCAATAATGTCTTTGCTTGAATCTACTGATATCCCACATCCAGCATTAGAAGCTTTGTTTACAATAGATGAAGAAACTGGTATGACTGGGGCTTTTGGATTGGAGCCCGGTGTTTTGAAAGCAGATATTTTATTGAATTTAGATACAGAAGACGACGATGAGTTTTCAATAGGTTGTGCTGGTGGTATTGATACAAATACGAAATACAGTTACACGGAAGAACCTTCATCTGGAATTGCCTATGCGATTACAGTAAAAGGTTTAAAAGGCGGTCACTCTGGAATGGATATTCACTTACAACGCGGAAATGCAAATAAAATAATGAATCGTTTACTTTGGAATTGCGAAGCCTACGAACTTCGAATTGCTGAAATTAACGGAGGGAGTTTACGCAATGCTATTCCAAGAGAATCTTTTGCTACCATTACCGTAAAAGATGAATCATATTTGCAAGAATTTGGAAGTAGGGTACAAGAAATTAAAGATGAATTTTCTGTTTCAGATGGAGGATTAATTATTGAAATAACTGCTGTTGACTTACCGCAAAAAGTAATGTCCAAAAGGGATGTTTTTAAACTTACGAATGCAATATATGCTTTGCATAATGGAGTATATAGAATGAGCTTGACAATTGAAGGCTTGGTTGAAACTTCCTCTTCTTTAGCAAGGGTTGTTGTAAAAGACGGTGAATTCAATACCCAGAGTTTACAGCGTAGTTCTTTAGAAACAGCCAAAATGGATATTGCTCATACAGTTGGAGCAAGTTTTCAATTAATGGGATGTGATGTTGAACATGATGGATCATATCCAGGGTGGGATCCAAATTCAAATTCTGAAATATTGGATTTAATGAAAGGAAAATACAAAACCCTTTATAATGAAGATCCAAAAGTGATGGCATGTCATGCAGGTTTGGAGTGCGGGATTTTAGGTAAAATTTATCCAAATTGGGATATGATTTCTTTTGGACCAACTATTAGAAATCCGCATTCTCCAGATGAAAAAGTAAAAATTGATACGGTCGCTAAGTTTTGGACATTACTAAAAGATGTATTGAAAGATATTCCTGTTAAGGAGAATTAGTAATCCCACCTTTTAGTAAAGGTATTGTAAAAGCTAATTCCAAATTTAAAAGTTAGATCTGGTTCGTTAAGAGAGTTGTCTGCTGTTACGGCATAGGCCCCGAATCTAAATAGTTGTTGTTTTATTCTTACAATTCTTTCAACTCCTGCAAACATTTCAAAGTGTGCGAAATCTGCAGCAGGAATTATTAATGTGCCTGCTCCAGCTGCTAGTTGTAATTTAAGTTTATTAATTAACGGAACCTTATTCAGGATTGAACCTTCAAAGTGGTGAATGTAGTTTGCCTTTAAATATTCATTGGGCGTGCTGAAAATAGAATCTAGTAATTGGAATGAGCGGACAGGGTCAGAAAAGAACCAACGATCTGAACCTCTAAAATACTTGTACTCTAAAGTTCTTAGGTTTTGCTTGTTTGGAAAGGTTCCTGCCTTTGCTTCCCATCGAGAAGATCCGAAACGAGCCAATTGCATTTCATCTTTTATGCCTATTTCGATATAGTCAAAATTGACTTCACTATTAAATAACCCCGAGATACCTTTTCGATAAACGAATGTCAATTCTGGATGTTTCGTTCCAATTATTATTTTTTTATTTCCTTTTAATATATATTTCTGTTGAATCCGGTATTTCAATTCGAGTTTAACTTCACTTTTTGTATATCGTTCAAAATCAGTAGGACTGTTTAGATTACCAAAAAGGTTATTAGACCAATTGGCTAATTCAATGTTGTTAATAGGTTGTTGGTCGGAGTATTCAAAAGTTAATTCACCAAATAGGCCATTTACAATTTCCATCCGTTGTGAAATACTAACGCTTTTAGTACGGATATAATTACTTCTACTAAACGCCTGTTCTATAGATGCAAAATCATTAATGTGATCATAAAAGTCACCAAACTCAATGAAGGTTCGGATAAATTTCTTTGGGAAATAAGTGAGGCCTACTCCTAATTTTCCTTTTACATCCTTGTTGTTAAATCCATAGTCAATAAAACCTTTGGTTTCCAATAGGTAGTCGTTTTTAAATTCTTTGTTAAAATACCCAGGCAGTTTATGACGATAACCTCCAATTCCAAAAGGAATGACCTGCTCAAACATTCCGCTCAAATACCACTCGGTTCCGTTTTTTCTATTGCGATGCCCAACACCGTTTAAAATACTCCAAATATTTATTCTGTTAAATGAAGAATCGGTTTTAGTATAATATTCCTCACTGGTATAATATTTCTTAAGGCTGTCACTTTCATGAATAAATTGGAGTTCAGATTCTTTGAGGGTTATTGGTCTTATGCTTGTCCAATAGGTTGAGTCTTTATCAAAAGCGTCAACTTCATACCTTTTTATTTCATTGCCAAAAATCTTGGCAGGGAATTCTCTGTTAATTTGATAATTGGAATGATTTACCCTTGAATTACCAATAATATTGAATTTTCCATCAGAGATTGTATAAAACAATTCTCTTTTAATAGGAGCATGTTGGTCCTTATTAATCTCCGAGTACTTTTGAATTACCTTAAATTCTTTACAGAATAAAAGCACACTTGGATTAATAGACAAATCAACAGATCGTAATGCCCAAGTGCTATCTTCAATGTAAATTGTCCCATAAAATAATGCCTCCGATTTATAAATTGGCTTTACATCTATTTTGTAAATAAGTCGTTGGTCTTCATAAAATGAACCAACAAAGTTATAGGTGTATGATAGCGAAGAATTACTAGCAATAGGAGAGAGTAATGGCTGTTGAGAAACAGCTGGGTATTTAATTAAGTTTTTGTAAAAATTAAGCTCCGAACTCATCATGTCATTATAGAGTAAATAAGGATTAGCGGCCGTATATTGAGTTGGGGCGATATCCTCATTCCCATAACCCACGCTTATACTAACTCCATTAGATTCTTTTTGGTTTTCAGCATAGTCATGATAGGCAACAATTACTTCTTTATATTTCCCCGGTTCTTGGTAGTAGGTTTCAGATATGGATTCTATTAGGTTAAGCTTTTCTTTTTTTAAATGGCTAACCATATCTTTTCCTTCTTTCTCTTTGGTTGTGTTTTTTAAAGAATCAATTGTGATAGGTTTTTTTCGTTCTTTCTCCAGAGATGTTTTTAAATAGGTGTCGCAAGAAAAGTTTTGGATTTGAGAGAGGTAAAATTTTCTTTTATCTCTTACGTTTCTCATTATTTCTTTTGCTCTATCCTTTGTATTCGCTACAATTTCAACGGCGTATAGCGTTGTGCTCGCCTCATCAAGATTGACATTAACTAATTGAGGTTTATTGTTTTTTAAAATGACTTCTTTCTCTACCGTTTTATAACCTACAAAACTGTACACTATAATGTAAGACCCAGATTTCGTTTCTAAAAAATATTCCCCTTTTAGGTTAGAAGACGCCCCTGTAGTTGAGTTTTTGATATAGATGCTAGCAAATGGTAATGGATTTCCATTGTTATCCATAACAGTACCTTTGATGTATTGACCAAAAGCAACATGACTGATTAATAAAAACAGGCAAGCCAAAGCGAATCTTGGGGTTAATTTATTGAAGTGTTTCAAAATGTTAATTTTGATAAAGATGTTTACAATGCTTAAATGTTATAATTAAATTTGAATTAACCTTAAAAAAACAATGTTTTTAGAATATCGTAAATAGGGTATTGGGGAAAGTATGAAGATTTATATTATAATTAGGTTTGCTAAATGTTTTTATAGATGTAATTAATTCGTAATCTTTGTATAGACAATAACCTAAATTTGATAAGCAAAAAAATCATATTATTTCTGTTTTTATTATGTAGCTTTTTGGGATATGCTCAAAAAGTTGGATTAGTATTGAGTGGTGGTGGCGCCTTGGGTTTAGCGCATGTGGGAGTGTTAAAAGCTTTGGAAGAAAATAATATCCCTGTTGATTACATCACAGGAACTAGTGCCGGGGCTATGATAGGGAGCATGTATTCGGCAGGAATATCTCCTCAGCAAATGGAATATTTGTTTTTTGATGATAAGTTTGAGTTAATGTCTAGCGGCGGTATTGAGGACCAGTATAAATATTTTTTTAGGAAAACAGAAAGTGATGCGTCAATAGTAAATGTTAGATTTTCTAAAGATTTTAATGTTACCAAGTCATTGCCTACAAACTTAACAAATCCGATTTCGCTGGATTTTGAATACATGAAACAATATTCAAATATTTCAGCACAGGCGAATTACAATTTTGACAGTTTGTTTGTTCCCTTTAGATGTGTTGCCTCAGATATAAGTACAAAAAGTCAAGTTGTTTTTGCAACAGGTCACTTGAATCAAGCTGTTAGAGCATCTATGACTTATCCGGGTTATATTAGGCCAATAATGGTAGACGGAAAACTACTGTTTGATGGTGGGTTATACAATAATTTTCCATCCGATATTATGTATGATGAATTTATGCCAGACATAATTATCGGCGTTAATTTTACGGATTCTGCTGCTCCTCCTGATCAAGATGATCCAATATCTCAACTAAAAACTATGATATTGAACAGAGCTGAAACTTCCATAATTTGTGAAAATGGAATTTTAATAGAGCCTAAAGCAAGCATAGGGGTTTTTGAATTTGGAAAAGCAGAGTTAATTGTTCAAGAAGGATATGATGCGACAATGGCATTAATGGATAGCATCAAAGTCGCAATTCATTTAAGGGTTAGTGATTCCGTACTGTGGCAAAAACGAATCGAGTTCAGGAAAAAATTAAAGCCATTATATTTTGAGGAAGTTATAGTAGAAGGGGTTACAGAAAATCAAGCAAAATATATAAAGTCAGCGCTAATTCGGAAAAAGGAAATAGTAAGTATCGAAGAATTGCAAAAAAGATTTTTTAGATTGGCCGAGGATGAAAAAGTAAAGAATATATACCCTCTAGCCCAATACAATGATTCAACAGGTCACTATACTTTGGTAATTCGAGTTAAACCTGAAAAGCCTTTCAATATTCAATTTGGAGGTTTGTTTTCATCTAGACCGATTAATACAGCATACCTTGGTATGGAATATTTGCGGTTAAATAAATTTACGTTCAAACTTTCCGCAAATTCTTATTTTGGGAAGTTCTATGGTTCTGTTGGGGGGAGAGTTGACGTGGAGGCGAATTATAGATTGCCAATTAAATTAGGCGTTTACGGATACATTAGTCGTTGGGACTTTTTTAAAAGCTTTGCAACTTTTTTTGAGGATGTAAAACCTTCGTATATAGTCGAAAACGAAAGATATGCTGGTGTTGATTTACAGATCCCTATTTCCAATTTTGGTAAACTATCTTTTTCGTATGACATTGGACTTACCGAGAATAATTATTACCAGACTGAACAATTTTCAGCATCAGATACTGCGGATGCAACAAATTTTGAAGCTCAATCATTAGGGGTGAATTATAAGCAATCAACACTTAATCGTAAAATGTATGCTACGGAAGGAGGGTTAGTGCACTTGCAAGCGAATTATATATTTGGAAAGGAAAATACCATGCCTGGAAGTACATCTCCTTTGGTTTCGCCCGCTGAAAATATTAATCATACTTGGTATTTGTTTAAGGCAAGGCTGGAACAGTATATTAAACTATCGAAACATATAAAATTAGGAGGCGAATTGGAAGGAGTATTGTTAGTGATGGATAGTTTTTTAGATAATTACACTGCTACCATGATACAAGCACCTTCTTATTATCCTACTTTAGAGAGTAAAACCTTTTTCATTGCAGAACATGCTTCTCATGATTATATTGCCGGAGGTGTGAAAGCAATTTTTTCAATACGACCTTCTTTGGACTTGAGAGTTGAGGGGTTTGTATTTCAGCCTTATACTCAAATATTAGCAAATGAATTTAATTTATCGTTTTATGATATCAATAACGCATGGTCAACTCGGTATTACGTTGGTTCAGGAAGCTTAGTTTATAATAGCCCTCTAGGGCCGCTTTCGCTTTCGGTAAATTATTACGAAGCAAGAGCAAATCATTGGAGCTTCCTGTTCAATTTTGGTTACCTTATTTATAATAAGCGTTTCCTAAAAAAATAATTATTCTCCTTTGTAATTTGGTTTTCTTTTCTCAAAAAAAGCTTTTATACCTTCTTGATGATCATGAGTTTTAGCTGCAATTGCTTGCAATTCCTTTTCGAGGCCTAATTGTTCTTGTAAAGAATTAGTAAAAGATTTGTTTAATGCCTTTTTTGTTAGACCAAATCCTTTTGTTGGCCTTTTTGAAAGCTTCTTTGCAAAATCAAGTACAACTTGCATTAATTGTTCATCAGCAACCGTTTCATAAATCATTCCCATTTCTTTTGCTTCAATAGCCGTTATTTTGTTTCCTAAAAACATCATAGCTGTGGCTCTTTGAAGTCCAATTAATCGAGGAAGGAAAAAAGTGCCGCCACTATCAGGAACTAAACCAATATTACTAAATGACTGAATAAAATTTACTGATTCGGCAGCAAAGGTTATATCACATGCAATTGCAATGTTTGCTCCTGCTCCAGCAGCTACTCCATTTACAGCGCAAATAATGGGTTTTTCAATATTTCTTATTAATCCTATAATAGGGTTGTAAGTATGCTCAACAATTTCTTCAATATTTGGTCCATCTTCTCGAGTGGCCTCTTCTAAATCTTGTCCAGCACAAAACCCTTTCCCATTTGCTGTTAAAACAATAGCTCGTATACTTTTTTCATCTCTTGAGAAAGTTAATGCATCTATTGTGTCATCGGCCATCTCAAAATTGAAACTGTTTAATACATCTGTTCTATTCAAGGTGATTATAGCAACTCCTTCATTAATTTCAAATTCTATATTCTTGTATGTTTTCATTGTTAGGGAAAATTATTTGCATAAAAGTAAAAGGATTCTTGTATATAGTTGATAATCTTTTCAATAATTACTTAATGAAAAATACCTGATAGTATGTTAAGGTAATTTGAAAAGCAATTTTAACTTTGCACCTTAATTATTAGAAAATATTATCATGAGTATGTTCCATAGCCTTAAAGTAATTGATATAAAGAATGAAACTTCGGATACAATATCTGTTGCATTTGAAATCCCGGAAGGAGATAAAAATACGTTTGATTATACTTCAGGACAGTATCTTACATTAAAATTTGATATTAACGGAAATGACGAAAGAAGGTCTTATTCAATGTGTTCGTCGCCATTTTCGGGAGAGCCAATTAGAATTGCTGTTAAACGAGTTGATAAAGGATTAGTATCCAATCATATTAATGATGTAATAAAAGTAGGTGACCAAATTGAAGTCATGCCTCCTCAAGGAAACTTCACCTTAGAAACAAGTTTAGAGCAAAAAACTTACGTAGCATTTGCTGCAGGAAGTGGGATTACACCTATATGGTCAATGATAAAATCTGTATTGGATAATGAGCCTGGAAGTAAATTCGTTCTTTTTTATGGAAACAAAACGAGTGATAGTAGTATTTTTAAAAATGAAATTGATTCTTTGACCGGAGAGAGGCTATCGGTTTACCATATTTTATCGAGAGAAGAGACAAGTAATTCAATTACAAATGGAAGGATTGATAAAAATAAAGCAACTGAACTTTTAAAATCTAATCTAGATTTATTAAAATCAAAAGCATTTTTCATTTGTGGTCCGGAAGAGATGATTTTTAATGTTAAAGATGTACTGCAAAGTCTGGGAGTTTCAGAGGATAAAATTAAATTCGAATTATTTACAACTCCTGTATTATTAGCTGCAGAAAAAGAAGTTGAGGTTTCTAATTTTACAGGAATAGCTAAGGTAAAAGTGATTTATGATGAGGAAGAAGTTACGTTTGATTTGTCTTCTGATGGTGAAAACGTTCTTGAAGCTGCAATGAGGCACGATGTAGATGCTCCATTTTCTTGTAAAGGAGCTGTTTGCTGCACTTGTAAAGCTAAGGTTACTGAAGGTAAAATGATAATGGATGCTAATTATGCACTAAGTGATGAAGAGGTTGCTGAAGGTTTTGTTTTGGCATGTCAAGCTCATCCCGCATCCGAAAATGTGGTTCTAGACTTCGACGAAGCATAATTTAGCTAAGTTCTTTTTCACATATATGGGCCCTCCATTGTATTCATCTGGGTCATTATTCCTTTGTGTCTATCAACTATAGGTTTGCATAATTAATTGGCAGATATCAATATGTTTTGTATATTCACAGACCAAATAAAAAAAAACTATGAAAAGAGCAACTACTTTATTATTAGGATTAACATTTAGTTTTGCGACCGTAGCGCAAACATTTAATGTAGGAGGTCCCGTTTCTTTTGCCTCTAAATTGTTGTCAGACGACAGCAAGATTAATGAACATGTAATGCCGGTCTTTGATTTAGAAAAACAATTAGATGAAGATTTGATTAACCTTACAAATAAAGTAGGTCCTTTTCGATTTGGATATGAGCATATTACTAATTATGGTTTACAAAATTCTGGAACTTGGCAAACGACGGATGATGGAGATAAGGTATGGAAAATTAAATTTTCATCTCCAGGAGCATTGTCGATGAATGTAATATTTAATGATTTCTTTATACCTAACGGGGCTTCTGTTCATTTGTATAATAAAGAGACGGATATGGTTGTAGGAGCTTATACTGCTCAGAATAATAATGTAAATAATATGTTAGGTTCTGATTTAATTAAAGGAGAAGCTGTAGTTATTGAGTATTTTGAGCCAATTGAAGTTGCCGGTCAAGGTAGGTTACTTATAGGAATGGTTGTGCACGGTTATGTAGATATTAATAATTGGTACCCCGTTAAAATAGGTGAATCTGGAACTTGCAATAAAGATGTTGTTTGTTGGGATGCTTGTGATTGGTTGGATGAAATTAGGTCGGTAGCAAGGATAGCTATTGGCGGAGGTCTTTGTACCGGAACATTAATAAATAATACAAGTGAGGATGGTACTCCTTATTTCTTAACTGCAAATCACTGTGGTCCATCATCCATGGGAAGTGCAGTTTTTAAGTTTAACTATAATAGTACCAACTGTTCAAGTTCAAGTGCTAATGCATCTGGTGCAACTAACGGAAATAGCGTTAATGGCTCTACTTTTAAAGCTAGTAATGCCGCATCTGATTTTGGTTTGATAGAGTTAAATTCTATCCCACCTGCAAGTTATGAGGTGTTTTATGCTGGATGGGAAAATGGAGGAGCATCGCCGCAAATAGGTGTAGGTATTCATCATCCATCAGGAGATGTTAAGAAATTAGCATTTGATGATGATCCCTTAACAAGTGCATCGGGGTTATCATCAGTTTCAAATTCTGAATGGAGAATTGAAGCTTGGGAAAGAAATACAACAACAGAAGGAGGTTCTTCCGGGTCTGGATTATGGGATGAGAATCATCATTTAGTTGGCCAGTTGCACGGAGGACAAGCTAATTGCAGTAACAGCATTAATGATTATTACGGTAAATTTTCAATGTCTTGGACTGGTAATGGTTCTAGTTCTTCCGCATCTAGATTAAGCGATTGGTTAGATCCTACTGGAACTGGAGTTACTTCAATAGATGGTTTTGATCCTAACGGAGGAGTGGAGACACCAGCTTTTTGTTTAACAAGTGTGCAGGAAATTGCTAGTAACATCTTTTTTGAAATTTACCCAAATCCAGCATCTAGCAGCGTAACAGTTAATCTTGTGAATGGATTAAATAATGTATCTATTGAATTGGTTGATATGCAAGGAAGGTTAATTTCTTCATATAGTAATATAGAAGGAGCTTCAATGAAAGTTGATTTAAGTCGAGTTTCAAATGGGGTTTATTTTATTAAAGTAATTTCTGAAGGTACTATTCAAACGGAGAAGTTGATTGTAGAATAAGATTAGAAACTAAATTTGAAGCCACTCCTTAATATAAGGGAGTGGCTTTTTCATAATATATAAATGAATATTGTTATTACAGGTTGCTCAAGGGGCATAGGATTGGAGCTAGTAAAGTTGTTTTCACAGCAACATAATGTGTATTGTTTGACTAGAAACATAGATCCAATTGAAAGATACAAAAAGGAAGTTGGTGATTTAGATAGGATTAAATTCCTTCAATTTGATTTTGTTTCTTTAAACATCATCGAATTAAATTCTTTTCTAAATATTGAGAATGGTATAGATATTTTAATTAATAATGCCGGTTACTTGGTGAATGAAACATTTGTTCAGATTTCAGAGAGCAATTTACGAAGGATGTATGAAGTGAATGTATTAGGTCCGTTTCGATTAATGCAAGTTGTTTTGCCATTGCTGAGAAAAGATAATTCACATGTAATAAGTATAGGAAGTATGGGAGGTGTTCAGGGCTCAGTTAAATTTTCAGGGTTATCCGCTTATAGTTCTTCAAAAGGTGGAATGTCTATTTTAACGGAGTGTTTGGCTGAAGAATATAAAGAATCAAATATTAAATTTAATTGTTTAGCGCTTGGTGCAGTTCAAACAGAAATGCTGAATGAGGCCTTTCCGGGATATGAAGCTTCAGTTTCCGCAAAAGAAATGGCTCAATATATATATGGTTTTGCATTAAACGGTTCTCGATTTATAAACGGAAAGGTAATTTCTGTGTCAAATTCTACTCCTTAAAATATTGATATTCAGGGGTGGTTGAAATTAGTTTAAAAATATGTTGTTTTTTGCTTGTTAAGAAAAGAAAAGAATTTACATTTGCACCCGCTTTGAAAATGAGAAGGCATCAATTACTTATAGCAAACGAGCTTAAGTAAGGCCAATCAAAAAAGTTTTGAAATAATTTTTAAAAAATTTGCAGATGTAAAAATTAAATTTACATTTGCATCCGCTTTGAAAATGGCGGGTCACATTTACAGATAGCAAACGAGCTTAAGTAAGACCAATCAAAAAAAAAGTTTTGAAATAATTATAAAAAAAAGTTGCAGGTATTAAAATTAGATTTACATTTGCATCCGCTTTGAAAACGAGGAGTTGAATTTAGGAAAAGCAAGCGAGCTATTTCTTTAAAACGAATCAAAATTATTTTCAAATAAATTGACATAATAGTTGCACTTGTTAAAATTAGATTTACATTTGCATCCCGCTTAGAAAATCAAGCGGTCATATAGAATTAAAGTTCTTTGAAGTATTGAAGTAAAAAATTAGGAAACTAGCGTAAAATTAAATTTTACACAATTAAAGTCAAATCCGAGTACACAACAAAACTTAAAGTTATAATTACAATGGAGAGTTTGATCCTGGCTCAGGATGAACGCTAGCGGCAGGCTTAACACATGCAAGTCGAACGGTAACAGGAAAAGCTTGCTTTTCGCTGACGAGTGGCGAACGGGTGCGTAACACGTATGCAACCTACCTTTAACTGAGGGATAGCCCAAAGAAATTTGGATTAATACCTCATAATATTACGAGATCACATGGTCATGTAATTAAAACTCCGGTGGTTAAAGATGGGCATGCGCAACATTAGCTAGTTGGTAAGGTAATGGCTTACCAAGGCAACGATGTTTAGGGGGTCTTAAAGGATGGTCCCCCACACTGGTACTGAGACACGGACCAGACTCCTACGGGAGGCAGCAGTGAGGAATATTGGTCAATGGACGAAAGTCTGAACCAGCCATGCCGCGTGAAGGATGACAGCCCTATGGGTCGTAAACTTCTTTTATATAGGAAGAAACCCCTCTACGTGTAGAGGGCTGACGGTACTATAAGAATAAGCACCGGCTAACTCCGTGCCAGCAGCCGCGGTAATACGGAGGGTGCAAGCGTTATCCGGATTTATTAGGTTTAAAGGGTCCGTAGGCGGAAATTTAAGTCAGTGGTGAAAGCCCATAGCTCAACTATGGAACTGCCATTGAAACTGAATTTCTTGAATATGATTGAAGCAGGCGGAATATGTCATGTAGCGGTGAAATGCTTAGATATGACATAGAACACCGATAGCGAAGGCAGCTTGCTAAGTCATTATTGACGCTGAGGGACGAAAGCGTGGGGAGCGAACAGGATTAGATACCCTGGTAGTCCACGCCGTAAACGATGATTACTAGCTATTGGCGATATACTGTCAGTGGCAAAGCGAAAGTGTTAAGTAATCCACCTGGGGAGTACGATCGCAAGGTTGAAACTCAAAGGAATTGACGGGGGCCCGCACAAGCGGTGGAGCATGTGGTTTAATTCGATGATACGCGAGGAACCTTACCAGGACTTAAATGTACAATGACAGATTGGGAAACCAGTCCTTCTTCGGACAATGTACAAGGTGCTGCATGGTTGTCGTCAGCTCGTGCCGTGAGGTGTTGGGTTAAGTCCCGCAACGAGCGCAACCCCTATCTTTAGTTGCCAGCACATTATGGTGGGGACTCTAAAGAAACTGCCCGCGCAAGCGGTGAGGAAGGTGGGGATGACGTCAAATCATCACGGCCCTTACGTCCTGGGCCACACACGTGCTACAATGGTAGGTACAAAGGGCAGCTACTTGGCGACAAGATGCTAATCTCTAAAACCTATCTCAGTTCGGATTGGAGTCTGAAACTCGACTCTATGAAGCTGGAATCGCTAGTAATCGGATATCAGCCATGATCCGGTGAATACGTTCCCGGGCCTTGTACACACCGCCCGTCAAGCCATGGAAGCTGGGAGTGCCTGAAGTC
>CAWUXI010000083.1:0-31567 GCA_963926405.1 uncultured Flavobacteriales bacterium | reverse complement strand
TGGAAGTCGCGTATTGTTGATGGTAGATGATATTCCAATGCTAGCAGGTGATGCCGGGGATATTAAATGGTCTTCACTTCCAATAGAAAATGTAGATCAGATTGAAGTAATTAAAGGGGCGTCGTCCGTTTTATATGGTTCTTCCGCGTTAAATGGTGTTGTGAATATTCGAACAGCTTATCCCAAAGCAGAACCAATGACTAAAATAAATTTTTCCAATGGGTTTTATATGG
This sequence comes from uncultured Flavobacteriales bacterium, assembly GCA_963926405.1. Lineage (GTDB taxonomy): Bacteria > Bacteroidota > Bacteroidia > Flavobacteriales_D > Parvicellaceae > CALSMU01. The sequence continues at coordinate 31,334 of CAWUXI010000083.1, read as the reverse complement.
CAGGATTTGGGGGTCAAAAGGGACGAAAACAAGATGGATCTGACACCTTATTTAACAGGTCTAACCAGCAATGGTGGGACGGTGGAGGGCCATATTACGTTTCAGGTAATTTTTTACATTCTAGAAGAATAAAAGAAAACTTTGATTTGGTGGTTGGGGGGAATTTTTACACGAATGATGGAATCAAAAAGGGAGCAGATGAAAATAGATTTAGGTTTAATACAAATACTAGATGGCGTTCTAAAAAACATGCTGGATTAAGTTATGGCTTGAATTCAAACTACAATGAGGAAACGGGAAACCTATTTTTTCTATGGCATAATGCCGATAGTGTATTGATTCCACAGGGGGACACAGATACTGCTACTACAACATTAAGTGGGTATCATTCTTACCGGTTAAATGTTGACCCATTTGTTACTTTTATAGATACCTCCGGCAGAAAACATTCATTGAAAGGAAGATTTTACAATACAACCAATAAAAACAATACAAATCAATCATCCATAGCAAATTCATATTATGCAGAATATCAATTTCAGCAACAATATGATAATGGTTTTACATTTACCACAGGTTTGACAAACACATATACCAATGTTGTTGCCGAATTATATGGTGATCACACTTCTAATAATTTTGCTTTATTTGCACAAGGGGATTTGAAATGGAAACGATTTAATTTTACTGCAGGCTTAAGAGGGGAGCATTATAGAATAGATACTGTAAGTACATTAACAGCATATTCGATTAAAACAGATACATTTTCAATTCCTGTTAAACCTGTTTTTAGACTAGGAATGACCTATCAGCTTGCGGAAGAAACATATTTACGTGCTTCTTATGGAGAAGGATATCGTTTTCCAACTATTGCTGAAAAATTTATTGCTACTAATGTGGGGGGGTTAACTCTTTTTCCAAATGCAAATGTGAATGCTGAAACGGGTTGGAGTGCTGAATTTGGAATCAAGCAAGGGTTTAAAATTGGAAACTTTATGGGGTACCTAGATTTAGCTGGGTTTATTACAGAATACCAAGATATGATGGAGTTTACTTTTGGGGTTTATGATTCAACAGGCGCTGAATGGGATACAGATCTAATGGGAGATCCATCACTTAACAATGTAGGGTTTCAATCTCAAAATGTTGAAGACGCTAGAATTATTGGAGGTGAAATTTCTGTTGTAGGACAAGGGAAAATTGGAAAAATTAATATTGGAGTTCTTACTGGTTACACATATATTCTTCCAAAAAGTATTAGAGCTGATTCAGCATATTTATCAACGTTTAGTGATTATTATACCACTACAACTGATGCTAATGGTATTGAAACTACTGTAGCTGATCCTGATGTAATATTAAAATATAGAAATAGGCATAACTTTAAATTGGATATTGAATTTACGTATAAAAAATTCGCAATAGGAATTAGTAATCGGTACAACAGTTTTATGGAGCAAGTTGACTTTACCTTTGTAGATCCATTTTTAGGGAATCTTATTTTACCTGGTTATGGTGATTATAGAAATGCAAGAAGAATGGGAGATTATATAGTGGACCTTAGAGTAGCTTTGAATGCGTCTAAAAACTCCAAAGTTTCCTTCTTAATGAACAATGCTCTCAACAGAGAATATTCTAATCGACCTGGAAATGTGTTGCCTCCAAGAACATTTCTTATACAGTATTCGTTTAAGTTTTAATGAAAAAGGGAATAGTCGTAATTAAATCGAATCCATAAATTGATAGATTATAGAGTTTACGGTGGCTCCATTTTCGGTAAAATAAGAGTTACCATAGCAATTGGAAAAGCGCTAATTAAGCCCAAGATTTTTGATTTTGATATGTAGCGGTTTAAACGTTATTTTTACCCAATGAAAATTGCCATACTAGATAAAGTACACCCTTTAATTGCAGAGGAACTCTCTGGGAAGGGTTGGCAATGCGTCAATTTGTTTGAAGCGTCTAGAGAGGAGTTGAAACAAACAATTCATTCCTACGAAGGTGTTATTTTGAGAAGTAGAATCAAAATGGATGAAGACTTCTTAAAAGAGGCTGCATCATTAAAGTTTATTGGTCGTCCTGGGGCAGGTTTAGAAAACATTGATTTAGACTATTGTGAGGCGAATGGGATAAAAGTATTTCGATCCCCGGAAGGAAATAGAGATGCCGTAGCGGAGCATGCAGTGGGAATGTTACTGAGTTTATTTAATAAGCTTAAAAAAGCAGATACTGAAGTAAGAAAGGGTGTTTGGTTGCGAGAGGAAAATAGAGGGGTAGAATTGATGGGTAAAACTATTGGGATTATTGGATATGGATATATGGGGAGAGCATTTGCCCAAAGATTGCAAGGTTTTGGAGTTCAGGTCATTGCTTATGACAAATATCTTGAGGGTTTTGGAGATGACACTGTTAAAGAAGTTGGTCTTCAAACTATTTTCGAAGAGGCAGAGGTGGTAAGTTTGCATACACCGCTATCCAAAGAAACAATAGGTTTGGTAAATAGTGCGTTTTTAAAACAATTTAAAAAGCCAATTTATTTTATCAATACAGCGCGGGGTCAGTCAGTTGTTACAAAGGCAATTGTTGATGGAATTAAAGCACAAAGTATTTTAGGTGCGTGTTTAGATGTTTCTGAATACGAGAGCTCTAGTTTTGCAAAACTAGAGGAAGGAACTCCTTCAGAAGAACTATTGTATTTATATGATTCAGATCGCGTAGTGTTGACACCGCATATTGCAGGTTGGACGCATGAAGCCAAGTTTAAAATGGCAGATTATTTAGTTAAGAAAATACTGGAAGAGTTTTCTTAAACTTTGGCAGTCTATCTGAAAAAGTTTCTAGTTTTTACAGAGAAGAAGAATCCTTTTAGAAATTTAATTTGCCAACACCAAATCCAGCATTGCTAGTTCATAGCTTTGCCAGGGTACAGTAGAATTTACATTGTGTTTGAGTAATTCTTTTCGAGTTGTTTCACCAATAGAAATCACACGTTGATCACGGATTGAATTTTCAGTATTAAAAAAGGCTTCAACATTAGAAGGACTAGTAAAAACTAAAATGTCAGATTCTGGTAATTTAAAATCAAGCTTTTGAATCGTTTTGTAAACGATTAATTCTGTTACTTGTGTTTTAGGTAATTTTTTCTGAATTGTTCTCACACTCTTATCGGAAACAGGAAAAAGAACGGAACTTTTCCCTAGTACTTTTACAAATCGTTTTGCAACTTTTTGCGTATTGCCTTTGCCTATGTAATCTGCTTGAGTATATTTTGCTAGAGCTTTTTCAGTAGCTTTTCCAATAACTCCAAATTTAGTCTCTTCTTTGTATGATGGTTTATTTTTAAAAAAAGCAGATACCGCATTACTAGAGCTGAAAAAGATCCAATCAGATTCAGGTATTTCTTCAAATGGGACAGGAACGATATCAATTAATGATTCATCATAAACTTTATACCCTTTCGGCAAGAACCGCTTAAAGTCGCTATCAGACTTAAGCTCTCTAGAAATAAATATGCGCTTACTTTCTTTTGCTTTGAGTAATTCTATTATTTGCTCAGCAGAGTTGTTTTCTACATAAAGTCTCTTAGGAATTCCTTCCGAAGTTTCTGCTTGAGAAACCCAAGTTTTCATAATTCCATATTCTTTTTCACAATAAACTCCCAAGGGTAATTGGCATCCGCCATCCAATAGGTTTAGTACTTTTCGTTCAATGTATATTCGCTTTTGCACGTCTCTATCGTTTATTTGTTGAAGTAGCTTGAACAATTCCACATCATTTTCTCTTATTTGTAATCCAAGTACCCCTTGAGCTGGAGCCGGAATAAATTCTTTTGGGTCTAATGTTATAACATGAAATTCCGAAAGATCTATTTTAAGTCTTGTGACTCCTGCTTTTGCTAGCATAATAGCATCGTAACCTCCTTCTCGCAATTTATTGATTCGAGTTGGAACGTTGCCGCGTAGTTCCTTAATTTCTATGTCAGATCTAAAAGCTAATAATTGCGATTTTCTTCTAGCAGAAGAAGTTCCAACAATTGCTTTTTCTTTCATAGAAAACCTTTTGCTTGAATTTACTGCTTCCTTTCTAATTAAAAGTAGCTCAGAAGGGTCTTCTCTTTCTGATACAGCTGCAATAAGCAATCCTTTTGGAGTGTTGGTTTCTAAATCTTTATGCGAATGAACCGCTAAATCGATCTTTTTATTGAGAAGCGCTTCTTCAATTTCTTTTGTAAAAAATCCTTTACCTTCCATTTTATCAAAACTTAGGTCTTGAATTTTATCCCCTTGTGTTAGAATGATCTCTAGCTCTACAGTGCACCCTAAATCTTCTAGTTGAGACTTTACTCTATATGCTTGCCACAAAGCGAGGTCACTTCCGCGTGACCCTATAATTACTTTCTTACTCATGTTGGAATTATTGTTGATTTTCAATTAGTATTTCTCTAGCCATTTTCATGGGAACACTAATGTATTTTTTCTCTAAATAAGCAACCACTTTATCTAATACCTCTTTAGATTCTACATCTAGTTGATTTAACTCTTTGGCAAAAACTTCAGTAAAGGCTTTTTCTTTAATGTCCTTTACTGTTTTTGGAACTGCTCTCATTGCTATATCAACTCTTCTAAGATGAAATGCTTTTTTGAAATTTTCAAAGTGTTCTTTTAATATTTTATCACACTTAGTAATTTCTTTTTCTCTTTCTTTTAGGTTTTGTTCTGCAACAATTTTTAAATCTTCTACAGCGATTAATTGAACATTGTGTTCCTTTGTTAACTTTCTATCAAAGTCATTCGGAACAGCGAGGTCAATAACAATTTTTCGAGAAGTATCATTGTCTAATAATTTACTATATACCTGTTCTGTAAATATTTTATTGGCAGATCCTGTGCAGGTTAAAATAACGTCAAAATCTCCTTTATAATTATTTAAATCGGATAATGGTAAAGCAATTCCATTTACATTTCCAGCAAGCCATTGAGCTTTTTCTAAGGTTCTATTGAAAATAGTGAAATTATTAAACCCATGTTTATCTAGAAAACGAAGCATGTTAGAGTTGGTTCTGCCAGCTCCTACGACCAAAAACTTTGAATTACTATTAATATTGAGGCTTTTTAACTTATGATAAGCTAGCGAGACAACTGAAACGGGTTTAGTGGCTATGTCACTTTGAGTGTAAACTGCTTTAGCTGCGTTTATTGTTTTTTCAATAGTCATTCGAATAACATCTCCCGTTAGATTCATTTGTTTCGAATCTTCAAATGCTTTTCGAAGTTGTGTGATTATTTCTCTTTCACCAATTACCAAAGAGTCTAATGATGAGGCTACATTAAATAAGTGTAAAACAACTTCTTCACCTTGTATTATAGAACAGTTTTCAGTTGCAAAACTTATTTGCTTGGAGTCCCAAGCGGGATTAAATGCTTGAAAGAATTTAACTAAGTACGCATTCGTTAAATTTTCATTTGTGGTAAATACAAATTCTACTCTGTTGCAAGTAGAAAGATACATGAGTTCATTAATGTTAGCGTTTTGGCACAGAAAGTCAAGTCGGTCTTGTTTTTCCGTGTCTTCGACGTGAAATTTACCTATTTCATCTATCTCAGTAGTTTTGTGGGTAAATGCTATGACTTTTAATGTCTTCAGAATCTCTATTGATTATGGCAAATGTGTTAAAGAATGCCTCGTTTTATGTCATACAAATGTCATACAATTTTTAATTAGAATCATTTTGAATAAATATTGTTTATTCCTAATTTTTGTTAGGGTTACTGAAGGTTAGGTGATAAAAGATCGCACAGGTTTTAGGAGAGAAATAAAATAGGATAGTGCCTAGTAAATTTAATTTGACTGTTGTTCAAACGCTTTGTTAATAAAAGCTCTTAATTTTCATTTCTATATGAGACTTATATCCTAAAAAAGCGACCAGATGCTTAAGTAAAAACATAGGTAATCGATTTAGATTTATTGCCCTTTTATAGAACGTAATACCTAATATTGTTGTTATAGTATCGGCTGAGTCAATATTGATCATGCTAAAAAGTTAAACAGGGTAGAGGTTTTCAACCTTTACTATTTAACAAGTTAACCAAACACTTTTAATACAAGCATGTTGATTATCTTACCTTTGTTAGGTTAATATCTGCTTTTATGAATATTGTAATTACTATTGTTTCTCTTTTATTATTTTCAGTGTTTACTGCTCAGGAAAACGCTTTTCAGAAAAAGGGAAATGTAAAATCTGATCAGGAAGTATATGCTGAAGGGCAGTCAGAATATTCCAGTGTATTGATTATTCCTTTTGAACCAAAGATGTATATTTCAAGTGCAGATAAAGAGATTGCTATCAGGACAAGCCTAACCCATCAAGAGATTCGAGAAAATATGCGATATGCTATCTCTAACCAAATGAGACATGCGGTAGGAAAAGGAATGAAATCGGTTTCGTTAATGCACATTGACACAGGAGATGTTGGAAGAGATTTAGGTTACATTTATAGTTCTATCGGCTATAAATACAAGCAATTACCCTTAGAGGATGTTGCTCGTAATGAACAAAACGAAGAGGAAGTCAAACCAATAAATAAATTGAAGGGATCATTTAATAAGTTGGTTAAACAAGATAACTCACCAACCAAAGAAACAGATGAGGGTACACGGATAAAAAATGGTCAGATTCATTCAACAGTTAGTTACGGAGAGAAATTTATGAATACATCTATTCATAACCCTAACTTACTAAGAGTATTGAGCGCTAAATACAATGTGGATGTTTTTCTTTTCATTAATGAGTTAGACATTGAAGCAGCTGCGCCTGCTTCAATGACAGGACTATCGACATTATCTTATAAAAGAAAAATAAAAGTCCATTATACCATCTTTGATAAAGAGGGTAAAGAGCTTCATGGAGGTGCTGCCATTGTTTATATGCCACCTACCACGAACGATATGAATAAAATAATAAATAACTATTTCCCAATCTTGGCGCAAAATATGTCCGAGAACATTCCGGGTGCACAAACTTCAAAGCTTGACCAGGAGAAATTGAAAGAGGAAGAAAGAAAAGCTAAAGAACAAAGAGAAGATATTGAAAAACTATAGGAATTTCTTACTTTTCTATTGGCTAAGTCATATTGTTTGTTGATTTCCTTGGCAATGGATTTCCATGTTTTTCTCGATGCTGCACCAAATTTCATTTAACCATGCAAGGAGTAATATGAAATGTTAATTCGAAAGAATGACTAAAATTCCTTGAATAATTAAAATTTGGATGTTATTAACAATGACAATCATAGGTGTAATAAATTTAAATAATGGATAAAAAAGGATAAGATGATGGTTTTGTTATTTGATTAGATAGCAGAGGTTGTAATTGTTAAGAACTCTGGAGAACTAAAATTAGATCGTTTCGTTGAAGAACTTAAGCTAAATCAAAAACTAAAATGATTACTTTAAAAGACCACATCTTCAACGAGCATTGCAGGTTTAAATTAAAATCTGGAAAGGAGGTTTATGGTATTATATGGCAAGTAAGCGTTGAAGATGCACCAGCGTATTTCTTTACTTCAGCATCGCAAAAAGACAAAATAGAAATATCTGAAAACCGGTTGGAAATGATTCAAGAATTGGGATTCGAATTAGATATTAATGATGTGGTGATGTCTGAGAACTTGGCTTCGTAGTAATAATGGTTTGAATATACTCTAACCAAACTTAAAACTTTTCAGATAAAAGGGCTCAAAATAAGCTACATCTTCAAACTCCTTTCTGGAAAACTTTAAATAAGACAGATTTGTCATTCCTTGTGCAGAGGATAAATGCTTTTCAATTCTGACATTTGCAGGAATAACGGCGTTGCACTTTTCAGCACCATCGCCAATTAAGATAATTTCTTTGGTGTCATCGAAAAATTCCGCATCAACTACTTCTGCTGAAATAGAACTAAGCATTTCAGCTTTATTATTAAATTCTGCGGTATAGACTTCCATTCTTCTAGCATCTATCATTGGCATCAATATCGTATTTGCATCTACGACGTTATTGTTTAAGTAATCGCTAGCTAATACCGATAATGAATCTATACTGATTAATGGGATCCCTAAAGCGTAACAAAAACCCTTAGCACTTGAAATTCCAATTCTCAGTCCTGTATAAGATCCTGGCCCTTTAGAAACGCAAACAGCAACTAAATCTTTAAGTTGGTAATCTACCTGTGTAAATAACTCCTCTATGAAAACGTTGAGTTTTTCAGAATGAATGTATTTATCAGAAGAATCTTCTTTAGAGGCAATAAGCTCTCCATCAAGACCAAGTGAAACAGAACAAACTTTGGTTGACGTTTCGATGTTTAATATTAAAGTCATTGGACAGAAGTTATAACAACTGATTTTGTGTATTGGTAGATTTAACTATGTTTTTATAGATCAAAAATAGTTAAAAGTATGCACTTTAGTTTATCTCATTTTAGTTTTTGATAGTATTACATAATTCTTCGTCTTTTATTCGTGATTGAATAACCGACTACTTTTTTTAGCTTGTTGTATACTTTTTTTTGACCTAGGAAAAAGGGATGAACCAATTGTGTTTTACAATCTAAAAGAGTCCCTCTCGAAGTAGTTATTATACTTCTAAATTATTGAATACTCGTAACAATTACTTCAACCCTTCTGTTTGCTTTGCTTTCTTTTTCTGTATGCGGTTTTTTGTAAATAATTTTAGAGCTACCATATCCAACGTAAGTTAGTTGAGTTGGATTTATGTTTTTGTTAACTAGGTAATCGACTATAGCTTCTGCCCGATCCTTTGAAAGTTCTTTGTATTTTCTTTTGTTTCTCCCTTTGCCATTTACATGCCCTCCAATTTCTACGTTAATATGTGGATTTTCCTTTAAAAATGAGGTTAGTAGCATTAAGTCGCCTGCACTAGAAGGTAGAATGGTCGCTTGGTTTCCCACAAAACTTATATGTTCAAATTTTAATTTCGAACCTATTGTTAATTTTTTAAGCGTAAAAATGAGTGTTGAATCTCCAATTATTTGATGAAAATAATTAAACGATTCTTGCTCGTATCCTTTGCAGGTAAGTGTAATGTTGTACCGCGTAAACTGTCTAACATTTTCTACTGTCAAGTCACCAAGATTATCGTTATAAATGGAGTCAGTACTTCTAGCTCCTTTAATTTCTACACTTGGGTTTTCAATTTTTACACCGGATTGATCAACTGCACTAATATGTATTTTTGGTAAAGGTTCTTTCACTTCCGGAATTTGGATAATCTCTACCGTTTCTTTTGCAGTTGTTTCTAGATAAACAGTTTCAAATTGAAATCCTCCAAAAGTGCCATAAGGGCCATCAATTATTAGATAGTACTCTTCTCCAGCAATCGCCAATAATGGTGCTGAAAAAGAAGGAGATTCTCCTGCCGAAGCGAAGTAATTAGCATATCCATCTTTTAGCCCAGTTACACTTTTTTCTTCAGGTTTTTTTCTGCATATATTGGATCGAACGGGAAGTATTTTATTGGTAGCTATAGAATCGCAATAATTATCGCCATTTATTTTAAAGATTGAAAAATCATAATCTTCATTCGGTAAATCAGGGCGAATAAAAAATTCAAACTTTGCATCTTTGGTAAAAATCAACTTAATCCAAAGTGTATTGTGTTCTTTGGTGAAAAAATAGGGATTCCGAATATCATGTCCTTTGATTTCCATTTGGTATCCATGTCCTTTAGGAATATTCATAGCTCCGGTAATAGAGTCGTAAAAAACTACAGCTCCGGAGCAATCAGATTGTTTCTTGCTAAACTTTTGCCCAAACCCAATGTTGGTTAGAGCAATTAATATGATTAATAAAATGGGCTTCATTGTTTGCTAGATGCAAGTTTACTGAAACTTATTTAATACCTCCCTGTTAAAATACTTTTTTACGAAGAACGAAATTTTGTCCTAAATACACACTTTTAACTTGTTCATCATCTGCCAATGCCTCCGCAGTTCCAGATTTCAGAATTGAGCCTTCAAATAATAAGTAAGCTCTATCTACGATACTCAATGTTTCTTGAACATTATGGTCAGTTATTAATATTCCTATGTTTTTTTTCTGAAGATCTAAAACGATTCTCTGAATATCTTCTACAGCTATTGGGTCTACTCCTGCAAATGGTTCATCAAGAAGAATGAATTTAGGATTGATGGCCAATCCTCTTGCAATTTCAGTTCTTCTTTTTTCTCCTCCAGAAAGTTTATTCCCTAAATTTTTCCGAACATGTTGTAATCCAAATTCATTTAAAAGTTCCTCTAATCTTTCCTTTTGTTTGATTTTAGAGAGTTTGGTCATTTGTAGAATAGCAAGTATATTATCTTCTACACTTAACTTTCTGAAAACAGAGACTTCCTGTGGTAAATAACCAATTCCCATTTTTGAACGTTTGTACATGGGAACTTTTGTTATCTCTTTATCGTCCAAAAACACCCTTCCAGAGTCTGGTTTTACCAGGCCAACAATCATATAAAAGGATGTTGTTTTTCCAGCTCCATTTGGACCTAATAAACCAACAATTTCTCCTTGTTTGACTTCTATAGTTACCCCTTGTACAACTTCTCTACCTTTGTAAGCTTTCTTTATTTCTTCTGTTCGTAAAATCATAAAATCGCCCTTAAAATTCAAATTGTAATTTTCCTCTTATTCCAAATGGACTAACTTTTATTCCATCTACTTCATGGTTTAGGTAGGTTAGTCTCCAAACAGCATCTACCCTTAAAAATGAAAATATATTTTCGATTCCTGCCGCTAACTCCATATAAGGCTTTGTTTTTAAGGTGGTTGTATAGTCTGCTAAAGCCATTAAGTTAATGTTTTTTTGATCAAGCCTGCCGTAAATTCCTTTAAAAGTGAGGACCTCTCGCCATTTTAATTTTCTAAGTAGCGGAAGTTTATTTAAAAAGAGGCCTCCAAAATGTTGATGTACATTAAAACTGATGTATTCATCACTTACAAATTCATTGATATTCATTAGGTTGTAAGTATCTTCGTTATACCCCCATGTTTCATTTCCAGGATGTAATTCTAGCAAGGGGTATGGGAGGTCACCCCAAACTTTTCCAAGGGAAAATTGATATTTTGTAGTGCCAATAATGCCTAACGAAAACTTGTGTTTGTATTCAAAAACAAGTTTGTGATATTCATATTCACTGTAAAATACATTTGGAATTCCATAAGTGTAAAACACGCTTAAAGTTGGGTGTTTGGTCCCTAAAGACACTCTATCGAATTCCCCAGAAACATGTTTTTCATGGTGAGCATATCGTATCAATAATGAAACTTCAGAAGTTGTAATATTTTTAATTGAATCTTGAGTTGAAGTTTCTGGATTGGTTTTTATAAAAGGGGTGATTCCTAGAGGTGATATCGATGCATTTCGAAACATTAAAGTGCTCTGCAACCCAGCAGTCCATTCTCTCTCGAAAGATGCTCTATATTCAGTATTAAAGACCAATTTATTTAATGGATTTCTTCTTGCAATTGATGTGACAGCATTTGCAGAATTAAAGGAATTCGAACTTATTCCAACTTGCTCAACATCATGTTTATAAACCAATTTCACTAGCCTTCTTGGTTCTTTAGTTATAAAGAATCGTGTGCCACCTCCGTATTTAAATTCTTCATCTAATAAGGCATAAGCTGCATATCCAGATATTTCTATAGATTTACTAAAATCATTACTGGTTCTCCCTCCCATGCTAAATCGATGTCCTTCAACAGGATTCCAGCTGTAAAGAGAATATATTGGTCCAAGTTCAAATTTTCCCATTATTTTGTATCCTGAAGCAATGGTTTTAATAATGTCAGTGTAACTTCTAATTATTGGTAAGTCATTTAAGGTATCGACCATATCATAAATACCTTGCTCTTTTTCTGTTAATGTATCATGCCTATGTTCAGTCCAATATTCTTTGCTTTTTAGTTGCGCGCTATCTTCTACAATAATATTGTCTAATCCCTTATAGAATTGATCTGGTTTAGGTTTGTTAATTACAAAGTCAGAATAGTGTGTTGCTTTTCGGCCATAAAACCCAGTTTTATTTTTTGTTAATGCAAATGAGATAAATAGCTCATCTTTTGTTAGCATCCAAACTTCCTCTTCTACCTGTTGGAAAGTTTGAGTAAAGGATAATTCTTCTACTAAATTAAGATTGGCGTCTTTTGCCATATCTCCTTCAATCTTCTTAACTGCATAAGTCGTGTCGTGAATCCAAATAGTTCCATCAAGGGTTAATTCGCCTCTCCTCTTGGGCATATATTTTAATTGATAACACCAGTAACCATCAATATTCATGCTATCCATTAAGTAGTATTTGTAATAACTTAACCCATAATTTGCTATTGGGCTAATGAAATCTCGGCCTAATAATTTTAGGTGATTTTCATAAACGTTAATTTGCTGATACATATCTCCCGCAAATTGCGAGACACTTTCATTGTCAATTCCAGAAACTCGAGTAGCTTTTATTATTTCTTTCTGAGATTTCGGATTTTTCCGGTAGTGATATTGAGACAACGATTCTGAAATTAATATTGGCAAATAGGGCTTGTCTTCAGTAGAATTAATATTGTCAAAAATGAAATCGAATTTTTTGAATACTTTACTTTTTTGAAATTTATTTGACAGATTATTAATGTCAAATTCCATTTTATTGTATACCTCGTATTCATAAGACTCTAATTTCTCTCTGTTATTAATGTGCTTGTTTGCAATTACCTGTTTAAGAATTGGATGTGCTGGGTTTATTTCATTAGGGATTACGATTAATTCAGGTAAATCAGTCGATGCTTCTGAAAGCTTAAAGTTGACTTGCTGAGATATGTCTTTTTTAATAACAATCGATAACCTTCTGTATCCAACAAATGAAGCTGAAATAGAGTCTGTGGCGTAATAGGATTCTATTTCATATTGGCCATCTAAATCTGTTGTTGTTCCAATTTTAGAACCCTGAAACATAACGTTAACAAAAGGGAGTATTTCTCCAGTTTGGGCATCTGTTACAGTACCATAAACTTTTGTTTTTTGCCCAAAGCTATTTATACTAAATAGCAAAATTATGCAAATTAATATGTGGACAGTTTTAATCAATTTAATTGCACTAAGTTATTTTCTTTTTTTTTGCCACTCGTTTTGATGCAATAATCCCTATTTCATATAGAATTAATATAGGAAAAGATACTAATACTTGACTTATAATATCTGGAGGCGTTATTATTGCAGATAGAATCAATATGGCAACTAAGGCATGTTTTCGGTATTTTATTAGAAGTGCTGGTGAAACAATACTTAGCTTGGTAAGAATATAAATAATTATAGGTAGTTCAAAAAAGAGACCACTAAAAAGAGTTGTCGTAGTTATCATTGTCATATAACTATTGATTGTGAAGTTATTTTGAATTTCTTCGGTAAGTTTATAAGAACCAAAAAACTGAACGCATAATGGACTGACTAAAAAGTAGCCGAATGCTACTCCAAAAAAGAATAGTAGTGAACCGTAAAATACAATCCCTTTTGTTACATAGACTTCTTTGTTTTTAAGTCCAGGCTTTACAAAACTCCATATTTGATGAAAAATAAATGGAAAGCACATTAAAAAACCTCCAACTATAGCAAAGTACATATTTGTAGCAAACTGCTGTGTCATTTCAATTGATTGAATGTCAATAGGTATTTCTGTTCCACATAATGCGTCTTCTAATCCAAGTGATTGAGAGGTCCAACAAAAGAATCGATAGGTAGGGAAATCCATTTCTGACATGGCTAAATACACATTGTTAATAATAGGATCGGTGTAAATAAATAAAACCGTTGCTATAATTAAAATGGCAACAGAAGACTTTACCAAACGCCACCTCAATTCCTCAAGGTGCTTTAAGAAGGGCATTTTTTTATCGTCATTTTTTTCTTCAGCCATTTTATGTCAGCATATTTAATGATAAGGGCAGCAAAAATACGGAATATCGTTAAATTATTCATGTATGAAGCTTTATATGTTGTATATAAAAGATGTATCTGGTCAAACTAAACGAAGTCGAAGAATCGAGATAGACGGTTCGACTTCGTTCAGAATGAATCATTTCATCATGTAATAAGTAGAATATTCTTTTCTTCTCCTATTTTTGTGCTTCAAATAAATAAAAAAGATAGGTTGAGCTCTCAGGTTTTAAAATATATTTCATACAAGATAAAGGCTGTTTCAAAACACAAGATTCATTCACCATTTGTATTTGATTTAATAGTCGATGTTTTTGAAAACGAGAATAGTTTCTATGCCTTTCCTGCAGTGGAGTTGATTCGCAAAAAACTACTACTAAGCAAACGGACGCTTAATATTGAAGATATGGGAGCTGGCTCTCGGATTTTTAAGTCGAATCAAAGGAGGATAAAGGATATTGCAAAGCATTCTGTCAAGGAGCCTAAATATGCACAGTTATTATTTAAATTAGTGAATTATTTCCAGCCTAATACAATTTTAGAGCTAGGGACATCTTTAGGTTTGACTGCAACTTATTTGGCTAAAGCCAGAAAAAAAGCTACAGTTTATACTCTTGAAGGAAGTCCAGAAATTTGCAACGCTGCTAAAAATACTTTCAAAGCTTTACTCGTAAAAAACGTGCATATAGTGCAGGGGGATTTTAAAGAGACCTTGCCAGAAACTCTTTCTAAAATTCATGTTTTAGATTTTGCCTTTTTTGATGGAAATCATCAAAAGAAACCAACACTTGATTATTTTATTCAGTGTATAGAAAAAGCAAATGAGAATAGTGTGTTTGTTTTTGACGACATCCATTGGTCAGATGAAATGACAGAAGCCTGGGAAGAGATTAAAATCCACCCGGAAGTGACGCTTACGGTCGATATTTTCCAATTCGGAATTGTTTTTTTTCGTAAAGGAATTGAGAAACAACACTTTGTGTTGCGTTATTGACCGTGTTTAGATGAATAAGAAACGCGTTATTGCCAATCTCGATTTATCGGGAGCCACAATCTCATAATTGAATTCGATTTCTTCTCATACTATGTTTTTTAGTGATCGTCCTTAATAAAACATGACTCTTATTTATTAATGAACTGCGAGTCTTGTCTCCATTTCATTTCTTTTGGAATACCTTTTGTTTTATATTCTTATATTTCTAAAATGAAAAAAGGTAAAATATATAGTTACACCTTACAATTTGTAGTACTCGTTTTTGTTGTTTTTTTATTTACAGCGTGCAGAAACAACGCAAAATTTGAACGAGATATTAATACGTTTTTTGCAACATTTTTCTTTCTTATTTTTATGATAATTGGAGGTATACCTTCCATTGTTTTTAGCGCAATAAGCATTAGATCTCCCAAATCATCAATGCGTGTTTTCGCTATTGTATTTGTTTCTATTTTTGCCTTATTTTCTATAATATCAATTCCATTATTTGGAGAATTTTGGCGTAAAGGAACCAAGGATTGGATAGCATTTATTGCTATTATTCAATATGGGTCCTTGGCTCTTTCCTTAGTACTAATAGTTTTAGGAGCTAACAATAAAAACAAAATAATTCAGAATAGCCCATCTGTTAACAATCCAATACAGAATAGTAAAGGAAAAAATGATAATTCAGATGATGAAATAGATTATTTGGACGAGATCTTAAAGGATTAGCCTACTCCATTGATTGGGTTGGTTTAGAAGATAATTCAATTACCTTTTCGTATTCTTCAGGAGATAAATTATTGAAGAAAAAGTTAATCGGATTGATTGCTTTCCCATTTTTTCTTACTTCATAATGCAAGTGTGCGCCAACAGATGCTCCTGTATTGCCTACAAATGCAATTACATCACCTCTTTTTACTCTTTGGCCTTTTTTTACATTGTATCTGCTACAATGCGCATATCTTGTTTTATAACCAAAACCATGATTAATAATTACAATCTGACCGTAACCACTCATCCAATCAGATTTTTCTACGAAACCATCACCAGCAGCATATATTTCTGTCCCACTTTTGGCTGTAAAATCTATTCCAGTATGTAGTTTCATGATTTTGTAAATGGGATGCATTCGCATTCCAAAACCAGATGCTAAACTTGTTAAATCGGCATTGTTAATTGGTTGAATAGAAGGAATTGAATGCAGTATTTTTCCTTTGTTTTTAATCAATTCTATAACTTCATCATAGGACCGTGATTGAGCCACTAACTTTTTCTCTATTTTCTCTATTTTTTTCGCTATGTCCACAACTAAATTACTATGGGCAATATCTTTATACTTGTCATATTTCATTGGGTTTCCCGCACTACCTAAACCTCTTTTATGCTGTGGATAAGGATCCGCTTCAAAAATAGCTCTGTATATATTGTCATCTCGACTTTGCGATTCACCCAAGATTAATTCAATTTCCTCTAATTCATTCATAAAACTAATTAGCACTTCTTTGGTTGAATCAATATCCAATTGTGCTTCTTTCATCCCTTTGTTTTTAATGTAGGGATATAGTAACGCAACAGCCACGGTTGTAAAAACAATAGTAGAAACGATGAAGTAAGAAAACTTCCTAAAATAATCTTGCCAGCTAAGTTCTACTTTTTCGTATTTTAAACTCTCAGGATTGTATTTGAATTTCGTTTTAGACAAAATAGGTTTATTTGTAAGTGCCAAATTAGGGTAAAATCGCTAAATTTGCAACCTTCATGAATAGTGTACAGTTTAAGAAATTGATTTAATAAAAATTAACCGAATGACATCTAAGGAAATACGTCAGAAATTTCTCGACTTTTTTGCTTCTAAAAATCACAAAATAGTTGAATCGGCACCGATGGTGGTAAAAGATGACCCTACTCTTATGTTTAATAACGCAGGGATGAATCAATTTAAAGAAATCTTCTTGGATAATGCAACTCCCAAATATGTTCGTGTTACAAATTCTCAAAAATGTTTGCGTGTATCCGGAAAACACAATGATTTAGAAGAAGTAGGTGTTGATACCTATCACCATACCATGTTCGAAATGTTGGGGAATTGGTCTTTTGGAGATTATTTTAAAAAGGAGGCAATCGAATGGGCATGGGAATTATTGACAGAGGTATATGGCTTGGATAAAGGCAGGCTTTATATTACCGTTTTTGAAGGCGATAAAGAAGATGCAACGGAGAAAGATCAGGAAGCTTATGATATTTGGCGCTCAATAATTCCAGCGGAGTATATTTTAGCATGTGATAAAAAAGACAACTTTTGGGAAATGGGAGAAACAGGTCCATGTGGACCTTGCTCCGAGATTCATATAGATTTAAGAAGCGATGATGAACGTAATAAAACTCCGGGTATTGAATTAGTAAATAGGGATCACCCACAAGTGATTGAAATCTGGAATTTGGTTTTTATGCAATATAATCGAATGTCGGATAGAAGTCTCGTCCCTCTTAAGAACAAACACATTGATACTGGAATGGGCTTTGAACGTTTGGCGGTTGCACTGCAAGGAAAAACGAGTAATTACGATACAGATATTTTTTCCCCATTACTAAATAAAATAGAAGATTTATCAGGGTTGAAATACCGTCCCGAAAATGAAGAAAAGCATAAACAAGCATTGATGGTAAACATTGCAATGCGTGTTATTTGTGATCACGTTAGAGCAATTTCTTTTTCAATAGCAGACGGTCAACTACCCTCAAATACAGGTGCTGGTTATGTAATTCGAAGGATTCTAAGAAGAGCCGTAAGGTATGGTTATCAATCTCTTGAATTGAAAGAACCATTTATGTATCGATTGGTGCCGGTTCTGGCGAATCAAATGGGAGATGCTTTTCCGGAATTAGCTAATCAAAAAGTTTTGATTGAAAAGGTAATAAAAGAAGAAGAAGCTTCTTTTTTTAGAACGCTTGAGCTTGGTTTAAAAAGAATCGATCAGATATGTATAAAATTAAATTCTGAAAAGAAGTATGTTGTGCCTGGTACAGAAGTCTTTGAGTTGTATGACACCTTTGGTTTTCCAATAGACTTAACCAGTCTGATTGCTGAAGGTTACAAGATGACTATAGATGAAGTAAGGTTTAATGAGGAACTGGAAAAACAAAAAAACCGTTCTCGTAAAGATGCTGAAACTGAAACGGGTGATTGGGTCCTTTTGAAAGAGGACGATAAAGAGGAATTTGTGGGTTACGATTGCACAGAATCTGAAGTCTATATAACGCGTTACAGAAGGGTGATTGTTAAAGAAAACGAAGTGTATCAGCTCGTCTTTAATTTTACGCCATTTTATCCAGAAGGTGGTGGTCAAGTTGGAGATAGAGGTTACATTGAAGCGCATGGCTCTAAAACATTAATTTTCGACACCAAGAAAGAGAATAACTTAATAATTCACTTTACGAATGAATTGCCAGCAGATACATCTTCTAACTTTAAGGCAGTAGTTGATAATAATAAAAGAACCCTTACAGCCAATAACCATTCTGCGACGCACCTAATGCATGAAGCTTTGAGAGAGATTTTAGGAACGCATGTAGAGCAAAAAGGATCTTTGGTAAATGAAAAATATTTGCGCTTCGATTTTTCTCATTTCAGCAAAGTAACCGATGCAGAGTTAGCTAAAGTTGAGGCTTTAGTAAATAGCCGTATTCGTCAAAATTTTACTTTGGAAGAGCAAAGAAAGGTTCCTGTTAATAAAGCCAAAGAGATGGGCGCAATGATGTTGTTTGGAGAAAAATATGGAGAGGCGGTCCGTGTTATTAAGTTTGGTACGAGTATAGAATTATGTGGGGGAATCCATGTTAGGAATACTTCTCAAATAGGAACCTTTAAAATCACATCTGAAAGCTCAATTGCTTCTGGTATAAGACGCATAGAGGCTATTACATCGGTTGCTGCGGATAAACACTTGCAATCTCAATTGGATTTAATTGATGAAGTTAGAAATTTATTAAAAGGCCCAAAAGACCTTAAAAAGGCAGTTTTGGATTTATTATCTCAAAACTCCAAGTTAGGGAAAGAGATAGAGTCGTATAAGAAGGATAAGGCAGGTGATGTTAAAAAGGATTTGTTGGACGCAATAGAGACCATAAATGGAGTTAATTTTTTAGCTAAAAAAGTAGATTTGGATGCAGGCGCTATTAAAGACTTGGCGTTTCAGTTAAAAGGTGAGGTTGATGATTTATTTATGATATTAGGAGCAGAGACTGATGGGAAGGTTGTTATTACCATTGTACTTTCTGACAGTTTAGTAAAAGGAAAAAAATTACATGCAGGGAATATGATACGTGATTTAGCCAAGGAAATTGGTGGAGGCGGAGGTGGTCAGCCAAATTTTGCTACCGCTGGGGGTAAAAATGCAAGTGGAATTCCAAGAGCATTAGAAAAAGCAAAAGAATACGTAATGTAAATATGAGCTATCTCAGCTTGAAATTTACGATTTTAGAATCAGTTCCTGCTTAATCAAACAGCGCAATGTATCCTTAAACTAATAAAGATAAGTATCAAGAGTATTCTGCAGATGTAAAAAGACTAACTTAAATTTTTATGCTTTTGGATTAGCGTATAGATTTACATCGTCCCCAGTAATTTTATCTCCGCAGAGAATTACTAATCTTTCGATAATGTTTCTTAGCTCACGAATATTTCCAGTCCAATTAACATGCTGTAATGCCGTCATGCCACTTTCATCAATTTCTTTTAGAGGTAAGCCTTGATCTTCACAAATTATCACCAGAAAATGTTTAGCCAATATTGGAATGTCATCCTTTCTTTCATTTAATGAAGGTACATGGATTGGAATTACATTTAGTCTATGATATAAATCCTCTCTAAAGTTTCCTTCTTCAATTTCTTGACGTAAGTTTTTATTAGTAGCGGCTAGCACTCTTACATCAACTTTAATTTCTTTATCTCCGCCAACACGAGTAATCTTATTCTCTTGTAAAGCTCTTAATACTTTAGCTTGAGCAGAAGGACTCATATCTCCAATTTCATCTAAAAAAATAGTGCCTCCATTTGCAGTCTCAAATTTCCCAGGACGTTGTTTATGTGCAGATGTAAAGGCTCCTTTTTCATGTCCAAATAACTCACTTTCAATTAACTCTGAAGGTATGGCAGCACAATTAACTTCAACGAAAGGTGCTTTTTCACGATTACTTTTTTCATGTAGTTGGCGTGCAACTAGTTCTTTTCCAGATCCGTTTCCGCCTGTAATTAGCACTCTCGCATCCGAAGGAGCTACTTTTTCAATCATTTCTTTAATTGCAATAATAGCGTCAGACTCTCCAATTATATCAGTTATTTTTCCCTTGCTAACTTTTCGTTTTAGTTTTTTTACTTCTTGAACTACCTCTTTATTATCGAGTGCATTTCTTAATGTAACTAGCGTTCTGTTGAGATCTAGCGGCTTTTGAATAAAGTCGTAAGCCCCTTTTTTAATTGCTTCAACCGCGGTCTCTACATTTCCATGGCCAGAAATCATTACAACAGGGGTTTCGATATTGTTTTCTAAAATTTTATCTAAGACTTCCATGCCATCCATTTTAGGCATTTTAATATCACATAAAATAAGGTCGTATTTATATTTCAAGATTAGATCCAATCCAGCTTTCCCATCTTCGGCAGTTTCTACAGTAAACTTTTCAAATTCTAAAATCTCTTTTAGCGCACTTCTAATTGGCCTTTCATCGTCTATTACTAATATTTTTGTCATGGTATGTTTTTTAAAGATCTTGATAGAAATAATTATGCCGCTTATTTATTCTACTTATGTCTAAGCCATTTAAACATTTCTTTGTATGAAGCCTTTTTTCCGTACATAAGGATGCCGGTTCTATAAATCCTTCCAGCAACCCAGGTTGTTCCAATAAAGGTAGCAATAAGTAAACTCATAGATAATACAATTGCCCAGCCTAGTCCTTCAGCTCCCATGGAAACTCTAACTAACATAACAATAGGAGAGGTGAATGGAATTTGACTACACCATTCAACAGCAAGGCTATTTGGATTATCAATCGCCATAGCTGCTACGATATATCCAAATATTAATGGAGCAGTAATTGGCAAGATAAATTGCTGTGTATCTGTTTCACTATCTACAGCGGCACCAACGGCTGCCATGAGCGAACCATATAACAGGTACCCTCCAATAAAATAGAAAATAAATAATCCTATCATTAATCCCCATGGAATTTGGTTAAAAATTAAATCTTGAAATTCTTTACTAGTTTCTGTAATGTCAGAATTAACAGGCTCTACTGTCAAGCCAACTGCGACCTGCTCTATCTGGTTTGTTTGAGCGACATTCTCAGGATTCATCATGTCTGGAAACACCGTTAGGCTTAATACTGTTGTTAAAGCAAGAGAGAGCATTACCCAAATTACAAATTGTGTTAGTCCAACAAACATAATTCCAATAATTTTTCCCATCATTAATTCGAATGGTTTTACGGAAGAAACAATAACCTCTACTATTCGATTTGATTTTTCCTCAATCACTCCTTTCATAACTTGTATGCCATACATGAAAATAAACATGTAAATCATTAATCCAAATATAAAACCAACTCCCGCACGCATACCAACGTTTTTTTCTTCATTCGAAATAACATCAATTGTATGCAATTGAACTTTGTTTTTTAATCGAGCATAGTCTTCGTTGCTGATGTCTAGTTCTTTTATTCGCAAGCGTTCAATGGATCCATCAATAATATTCTCTAAGTGCCTTTGGACATTAGAACTCGGAGCGTCTTTATAAAACAATTTTGCAACACTAGCATTTCCAGAAACGATGTTTGCTGGTAAATAAAGAAAGATATCATATTTATCCCTTTCTTTCAGGAAAGTTTTCCCGTCATCAATATTTTCTATGCCCTCATCTTGACTGGATGTCAGATGATATTTTTCCGATTGCATCAGTGTATTACTTAAAACATACGTGTCATCTAGAACTAAAATTTCCAAATCTTTTTCCTCTTGTTGCCCAAGCCAAATTGCTCCAACTAAGAACCCAACTAATAATATTGGTCCTAAAATGGTCATTAAAAGGAAGGATTTTTTCTTTACTCTTGTCGAATATTCTCGTTGTATTATAAGACCAATCTTACCCATTTTGAATTGTGTTTTCGTTAGTAACTGCAGATTCTTCCATTTTTAAAGATTGCTCCACACAGCGAATAAATATCTCATTCATACTAGGAATAACTTTTTGCACGCTAAGAATTTCAACAGCGTTAATGATACCTTTTAAAAAGTCATTCAGTTTTGTTCCTCCGGTTAGTTTTATGGTTGCCGAAGCATGTTGCTCTCCTATTTGTTCATTGTTAATCATTTCCCAACCTCCCCAAACGGCATTCGCAAAAGCAACACCCGTTCCTTTAAACTCTATAATGTATTTATCTTCAGAAAATTGTTTTTTAATTTCGGATACTTTTCCTCCTAATATTTTTTTAGAGTTATTTATCAATGCAATATTATCGCATATTTCCTCAACAGATTCCATGTTATGGGTGGACAAGATAATAGTTGCGCCCTCATCTCTTAATTTTAGTATCTCACTTTTTACCAAATTCGTATTTATCGGATCAAAACCACTAAAAGGTTCATCTAATATCAAAAGTTTTGGTCTGTGCACAACAGTAGTGATGAACTGTATTTTCTGTGCCATCCCTTTAGATAACTCGTCTACTGTTTTGTTCCACCAAGTGTCAATTTCAAACTTTTTAAACCAAAGCATTAATTCCTGTTTGGCCTCTTTCTTTGGCATACCCTTTAATCGGGCTAAGTAAACAGCTTGTTCACCAATTTTCATTTTCTTGTATAGCCCTCTCTCTTCTGGAAGGTATCCTATCTGGCTTATATGCTCTCTTTTTAAAGGCTTTCCGTTAATTAGTATTTCACCTGAATCAGGGGCAGTAATTTGGTTGATTATTCGAATTAAGGATGTTTTTCCTGCTCCGTTAGGCCCAAGTAAGCCAAATATACTTTGTTTTGGAACCTTGATGCTTACACTGTCCAATGCTCGATGTCCTGAGTATTCTTTTACAATGTTTTTCGCTTCGAAAATTGGTGTTTCGTTGGTCATGCAGTAAATCTACTAAAAAAATGTAAAAAGGGGAATACAAGATTCCCCTTCAATAGTTAAGATATGTTTTAAGTTTTATCCAAACGGGCTTTTCATTCGGTCAAAAAAGCTTTTAGTTTTTCCTGGAGTTGGATTAAAATTTTCACTTTCTTTTAATGCTTCCAAAGTTTGTCTTTCTTCTTTTGTTAATTTTTGAGGCGTCCAAATCAGTACATTAATTAATATGTCCCCTCTACCGTAGCCATTTAATTCTGGAATCCCCTTATTTCTTAACCTGAGAATTTTACCGCTTTGAGTTCCAGGTGCAATTTTAATTTTTGCCTTACCATCGACTAAAGGAACTTCAACCTGAGAGCCTATTGCAGCATCTATAAAGCTGATATGTAAATCGTAGTGAAGGTCGCTGCCATCTCTGTATAATGTTTCATGTTCTTCCTCGGTGATAACTATTATTAAATCACCAGGAATACCTCCTCCAGGAGCATCGTTTCCGCTCCCTTGCATATTTAATTGCATACCGTCTTCAACACCTGCAGGAATCTTTATTGGAACAACCACAGGTTTTTTCTCTAATCCACTTGCATCAACTCCAGGAGGTCTTTTTCCAACAGTTTGACCAGCACCTCCGCAACTTGGACAAGTTGATGCTGTTTGCATGGCACCCAGAATTGTGTTTGTTACTCTTGTTACTTGACCATTGCCGTCACACGTAGAGCAAGAATTAAATTCAACCCCCTCGGCATTCACCATTTTGTTGACTTTAATTTTTTTCTCTACACCGTTTACTATTTCTTCAAGGGTTAAAGTTAATTTAACACGAAGATTTGAGCCTTTTCTCCTTCTCGGGCCCCTATTTCTTCCTCCTCCGAAACCACCACCACCGAAGATATCACCGAATTGTGAGAAGATGTCGTCCATGTTCATTCCGCCACCGCCACCGCCGCCAAAACCTTGTTGCCCCATTCCAGCATGGCCATATTGGTCATATTGTTGTCTTTTTTGGATGTCTCCTAAAACCTCATAAGCCTCTGCAGCCTCTTTAAATTTAGCTTCTGCACTTCCGTCATCAGGGTTTTTATCTGGGTGAAATTTAATTGCCATCTTTCGATAACCTTTTTTAATTTCAGCTTCTGTTGCACCTTTTGAAATCCCTAGTATATCGTAATAATCTCTTTTACTCATGGCCTTTAGTTTCCAACAACAACTTTAGCAAAACGAATGACTTTGTCGCCTAATAAATATCCTGGTTCAATTACATCTAAAACAGTTCCTTTTTTCTTCTTAGAAGGAGATGGAATTTGAGTCAAAGCTTCATGTTTGTCAACATCAAAAACTTCTCCCAAAGAATCCATAGATTTTAATCCCTTTGTTTCCAAAATATGACAAAGTTTATGCTGTATCAACTTAAAACCTTCTTTTACAGCCTCTATATCTTCAATTTTGTCATTGTTATCTATAGCTCTTTGGAAATCATCTAACACAGTTAGAAGATCTTTTATAATGTCTCGTCCAGCAGTTTTAGTGAGGTCAATTTTTTCTTTAGCCGTTCTTCTTCTAAAATTATCAAATTCAGAATATAGACGAAGAAACTTTTCATTAGCTGCTGAAATTTCTGCTTCCTTTTGTTCTAGTTCAGAAAGTTCAGGGACTTCCTCCAATTCTTCTTCTTTAGGATTGAGCTCCTCATTAGCCTCTATTTCATTGTTGATTTCCTCTTGGTTTTCAACGTTTTTTTCTGTATTTCCTTTATTACTCATTCCTTGTTCTTTAAGTGGAATCCGTATTTATCAAAAACGTGCCAATTAAAATGTTAAGTCAAAGTGGCAGAAAATTGTCTTACTTCAATTGGATGTTATGTCAGATGACAGTTTCCTAAAAGGCTTTTGTCAGTTATTGGACGAAAAAAAACCCAGTTAATTTAACTGGGTTCTAAGCGTTATCAATAAGTAATGGATTATAGTTTTTCAACCAATTTGTCTAATGCTTCATGCAGTTGAATCCCTCTTAAGTTTGTTGCGATTATTTTTCCATTTTCATCGATTAGAAAACTCATTGGTATGGAATTTACACCATATAGTGCTGCTGCTTTGCTGTTCCATTGCAATAAATCACTAACATGATACTTCCATGTTAATCCATCTTTTGCAATTGCGCTTTTCCAAGGGTCGACACTTTTATCAAGAGAAACACTGAAGATTTCAAAACCTTTGGCGTTCTTAAACTTTGCTTTACTGTACTTATTATATGCATTTACAACATTTGGATTCTCTCTTCTACAAGGTCCACACCAAGACGCCCAAAAGTCAATCAAAACTACCTTTCCACGTAAATCAGACAAACTCATTTCCTTCCCATCAGGGCTTTTTAATTTAATGTTAGGAGCAATGTCGCCAATGTTTGTGCCAGTCTGCACTGCTACAATATAAGTGCCATCCTTTTTCTTTTTTTCCTTTTTGGGAGGCCAAGTAAAATTAGATGCAGTTAGCGTTACAAGAGCAAGAACTATGATTAATTTAAATTGTTTCATTGTATTTATACTGTTTAATTTGTCGAATTACTGCAATTATTAGTCCAAAATATTTAGGAATATTTACATTACAGTAATTTACTTTAAATCCTCTTGATATCTGCCCCTAGGTTGTTTAACCTTATGTCAATGTCTTGATATCCTCGGTCAATTTGTTCAATGTTTTTTATTACACTTTTACCTTCGGCCGATAAAGCAGCGATTAATAGAGATACTCCAGCTCTAATATCTGGAGATGTCATGGTTATTCCTCGAAGTGGTGATTTCCTATTCAGTCCAATTACATTAGCTCTATGGGGGTCACAAAGAATAATTTGAGCTCCCATATCGATTAATTTATCCGTAAAAAACAAGCGACTCTCAAACATTTTTTGATGTATCAAAACACTTCCTTTTGCTTGCGTTGCTACTACCAAAATGATACTTAAAAGGTCGGGTGTGAACCCTGGCCAAGGGGCGTCTGCAATCGTTAAAATTGAGCCGTCAATATAGGACTCAATCTCATAACTGTCTTGAGAAGGAATATAAATGTCATCTCCTTTTCTTTCTAGTTGAATACCTAATTTCTTAAAAACATCAGGTATTTGTCCGAGATGTGCATAGGAGACATCTTTTATTGTAATCTCAGATTGAGTCATAGCTGCTAGTCCAATAAAACTACCAATCTCGATCATATCTGGAAGAATGCGATGTTCGCAACCCCCTAATTTCTCAACTCCCTCTATGCCTAGCATGTTCGATCCAATGCCTGAGATATTAGCGCCCATGCTATTTAGCATTTTACAAAGCTGCTGAATATATGGTTCGCACGCTGCGTTATATATTGTGGTTTTTCCTTCAGCCAAAACAGCTGCCATAATAATATTTGCAGTTCCTGTTACAGAAGCTTCGTCAAGAAGCATATAACAGCCTTTTAACCTTTTTGCTTCGGCTTTATAGAAGTTTGTTTTTGGGTCGTAATGAAAATTAGCGCCAAGTCTTTCAAATCCAATGAAATGTGTGTCAATTCTTCTTCTTCCAATTTTGTCGCCGCCAGGCTTGGGTATGTATCCTTTTCCAAACCTTGCCAATAAAGGTCCAACAACCATTATTGATCCTCTCAGACCTCCTCCTTTTTCTTTGAATTCTTCTGTCATCATGAAGTCAACGTCTACCTCATCTGCTTGAAAGCTGAACTTTCCTTTATCTAGTTTTTCAACTTTTACACCTAATGCTTCCAATAAATTGATTAATTTATTTACATCTATAATGTCAGGAATGTTATCAATGATAACCTTTTCAGGGGTTAATAGTACAGCGTTTATTACTTGTAATGCTTCATTCTTAGCTCCCTGAGGAATTAATTCTCCTTTTAACTTATTACCTCCATGAATTTCAAAAGCTCCCATTCTTCAACTTCGTTTTATCTGTTATTTCGTTTATGATTCTTCTGTTTCCCTTTGCTGTTGTTGTTTGACCTATTGTTGTTGGGTCGCTTGCGGTCTAAAACAGTGATGTCTTTTGGAACAGTGTTGCTTCTCATTAATTTCAATATATCAGCAGTGTCTTGAAGTTCTGTGGCATCAACCGTAAGTTTTCCGCCAGACAATTCTTCTAATTGTTTTACAATTGTGTTGTCGTTAACAGTGTCTCTATTCCAAAGTAAATAGGATGTTTTTAAAAGATTTGCAATACGAAGCGTTAAATATATTTTCTCTTCTCCCTCGGGATATTTCACAGCAGCAGTTATCATTTCTTCTAGAACTTTACCGTAGTGTCCGTATTTAATTTTTTTACGGGGATATTCTACCCTGTCAGGTTTGGAGTTAAAAGATTCTTTACTTGGTATTGGGTATGGAGAATCAACATCTAATTTGAAATCAGCCATTATAAATAAATGTGCCCAGAGTTTATGTGTAAAATCTTCTATATCTCGTAGTTGAGGTTTTAGCTGCCCCATAACTTTGATAATTGCTTGTGCGCATTTATTTCTTTCCTCCTTTTCTGCAATTGAAATACAGTGATGAATCATGTTTTGAACGTTTCTTCCATATTCAGGAATAATCATTTTTTCACGACTCGTGTTGTAATCTAGTTCTAATGTTTCTAACATGATTTGTATTAATGTTCTTTCGTTCTAATTGTTTCCTAAAGGGAATAAAATGGAACAATTATAGATTTCCTTATACTTGATAATTCCAAAAGTAGTAATAATTATTATTAAATCTCCATAAGACGTGAATGATTCTATTATAGTATGTTCATTTTATAGGCGAGTAATGCACTTATTCGCTAATAGCTATTTTTAAATTGAGTTGATGAAATTGTGTTAACGGTTATCCTATCACATTTAGTTTAGCGTATTTAAGTAAAAGTTGTTTTTGCCCTTTTTCAGGAAAGAAAACAGTGGCTTTAACATTTGGAGGTGTGCCTTCAATGTTTATGACTTTTCCTTTTCCAAATCTTTCATGAGACACTTTTGCTCCAACTACAATTCTTTTTACATCTACTTCCAGACCCTCTTTATTTTCAATGCTTTCAATACGCTTTAAGTTTTTCTTATTGTATGTGCTCGAAGTAGTTATTGTAGGTATATCTTTATTCGTTTTAGAAACTTTAGTTCCTTTTTTTGAACTAAAGCCAGGCATGCTGTTTGCTGGCATTCCAAATGGCAACTCATTCTTTTCTTCATTTCTTGAAAATACGCGTTCCATGTTTAGGAACTTACTGTCGATTTCTTCAATAAAACGGCTCATTTCGCAATGAACCAATTGTCCCCACCGGTACCGGCTTGTAGCAAATGATAAAGTTGCTTTTTTCTCAGCTCGCGTTATTGCAACATAAAACAATCTTCTTTCTTCTTCCAGTTCCGAACGGGTGTTTAGTGCCATTTGAGATGGGAATAAGTTTTCTTCCATCCCTACAACGTAAACATATGGGAACTCAAGCCCTTTTGCAGCGTGAATAGTCATTAGACTTACTTTGTTGTTGTCATTAGGGTCATCATTGTCCGCATCTGTAAGAAGGGCTACGTCAATAAGAAAATCCGGAAGTGTAACGATTTGTTCTTCACTTGTTTTCTGCGTTTCAACAAACCCTTTAATACCGTTTAATAATTCCTGAATGTTATCATATTTAGCTACTCCTTCAGGGGTTTTGTCAGTGTAATGTTCCTTTAGTATGCCGCTGTTTACAGCTATATCGTTACACAAGTCAAATGCAGAGTCTGAGGCAAGTTTAGTGGCAAAACTTTTTATCATATTTACAAATTCTCCAATTTTATTTTGAGTTCCGGCATTTAACCTTAATCCATTTTGAACGGGGTTCTCCAAAACTTCCCAAAGACTTTTATCATTTTCACTAGCACAAATTCTAGCTTTGTCAATGGTGGTTCCACCAATTCCTCTCTTAGGATAGTTAATTACTCTTTTTAGGGCTTCCTCATCATTGTGATTCGCAGTTAATCGGAAGTAAGCTAAAGTATCTTTTATCTCTTTTCGTTGATAAAAAGATAATCCTCCATAGATTCTGTAGGGTATGTTAAGTTTTCTTAGTGATTCTTCAAATGAACGAGACTGAGCATTTGTCCTGTATAATATTGCGAAATCAGAGTTTAAAGCTTGTTCGTTATTTTTAACATCAAAAATCTCATTTGAGATTAACTTTCCTTCTTCGTTGTCCGAATAGGTTTTTAATACCTTAATTTTTTCACCTTCACCATTAGAAGTCCATACATTTTTCTTTATTTGATTCTTGTTATTTGAAATAATACTATTCGCAGCATCTACAATTATTTTAGTTGATCGATAGTTTTGCTCCAATTTGTATAGGCTATAATCAGGGTAATCCTTTTTAAAGTTCAAAATATTTTGAATATTGGCTCCCCTAAAAGCATAGATACTTTGAGCGTCATCTCCAACTACACATATGTTTTCATGTCTTGCGGCTAATCTTTTTACAATTAGGTATTGCGAGTAATTAGTGTCTTGGTACTCGTCCACCAAAATGTATTTGAATTTCTCTTGATATTTTAATAAAACTTCAGGGTTATTTTTAAGTAAAACATTTGTTTTGAAAAGAAGATCATCAAAATCCATTGCATGGGCTTTGAAACATCTTTTTTCGTATTCTATATATACTTCATGAAGTCTAGGCCTTCCAGTAGACCTGTCATCCGCCATAATTCCAGTGTCATCCATATAAGCACGAGCCGAAATAAGGTTGTTTTTTGCCGATGAGATTCTAGAATATACAATGCCTGGTTTGTAGAGCTTTTCGTCCAGTCCAAGCTCTTTGACAATTGTTCTGATTAAGCTTTTTGTATCTTGAGTATCATATATGGTAAAATTGCTAGGATATCCAATTTTTTCACTTTCAACCCTAAGTATCCTTGCGAAAATGGAGTGAAATGTTCCCATCCAAATGCTTTTCCCTCCATCTCCAATAATAGTCGAAATACGACCTTTCATTTCCTTGGCTGCCTTGTTGGTGAAAGTTAGTGCCAGAATATTAAAAGGGTCAACTCCATTGTCGATTAAATGAGCTATACGATAGGTTAATACCCTTGTTTTTCCAGACCCTGCACCAGCTATAACCATTAATGGTCCTTTTAAATGCGTGGTGGCAACTCTCTGTGGCTCATTCAATTCTTTCAAGTACTCCATGAGTACAAAGGTAATAAAATGATAGGTTTGAGTTTCATAAAATCAAATTGAATCACTAATTATTCTACAAATAGCAATTATTACCGCCTGAATTGGATTACGATACCGTTAATATTCATATTTTTATGGTGTGAGTGTTAAAAGACAAAGTAATAAAGTTGTTAAGGATTCAGGACTGAAGAAAAAATGGCCTCCTATTTTTGCGCTAATAATTATTGTCTTTTTGTACTATGGGAATACTTTAAAAAATGGATATTCTTTAGATGATGATTTGGTTACAACAACCGATAATACCATTCATGAAAGAGTTGAAAAAGGGATTGCTGGAATACCAGAAATATTTAGGACACGTTATGTCCATACAGATAAACAAAAGTATGAATACAGACCGGTAGTAACCTCTAGTTTTGCTTTGGAATATCAAATTGTAGGTAAAAAAAACAATCAGGAAAGAGCATCGATTAGCCACCTGATTAATGTAATGTTATATGCTCTTTTAATAGTCCTGATTTATTTGTTGATTTTCAAACTGTTTCCTGACAAAGGTTATATTTTCCCCTTTTTAGTGGCTTTGCTATTTTTGATTCACCCTATACATTCTGAAGTAGTTAATAATATTAAATGTAGAGACGAACTATTTGTTATGATATTTGGACTGCTTGGGATGTTTTCATTTTTCAAGTATGTAGACTCTGATTATAAGAAAATAATACCCGTGATTTTAGGTGTGTTAATGATAGCCCTAAGTATATTGTCGAAAAAGGGAGGGATTACATTTATTGTTCTTATCCCTTTAGTATTATACTTTTTCAGAGACATTAAAATCAGGAAATTTGTAGTTCTTTTTAGCTTAATGTTAATAGGGATGTTTATTTTCTATTTGCTAAAAAAGACATCCCTAGCAGATGGTATTGTGAGAGAGAAAATGTTTTTTGAGAACCCCCTTTATTTTGCTGACTCCAAACTGGATAGAGTGCCAATGTTTTTTTATAGCATTATGTTTTATCTCAGGATGATGATTTTTCCAACTCCATTAGTTTATTATTATGGTTATGATCAAATAGAGATAGTGGGGTGGGACAATCTTTTTG
>CAWUXI010000082.1:0-5947 GCA_963926405.1 uncultured Flavobacteriales bacterium | reverse complement strand
GCAGGGGCTGGTTGCGCTTGGCTGCTTGTGGGGAAATTCGGGTCAGCCGTTCGGTCATCTCGGCGAGTTTTTCTTTGGAGATGCCCTTCTTTGAATCCCTTGGGGATATCTCTGCGTGACCACTCATTAGCTCTTCAAAGGGGAAATACAAACATGAAGGCATCCAATATTATTAAACATACAATACGTTTTAATCAAATAAAATGAGCGGGATAATATCCCGTAAGAAAGAGATACAAATATACTTACACCACTAGATATCTTGAGATACCATCACTATTCCAATTTCTCCATTGATGACCATATACAGGTCCTAAGTTTCCGTTTTCATCTGCCCAAGAGTCCCAAATTTTTACATTATGGTCTTTTAGATATTGGATATTGGTATCACCGCTTAACAACCAGAGTAGCTCATGAATAATGGACTTTAAGTGTAGCTTCTTAGTTGTCAATACAGGAAAACCTTCTGCCAAATCAAAACGCATTTGGTAACCAAAACAACTGATTGTGCCAGTTCCCGTTCTGTCACCCTTTTGATCTCCGTTTTCTAAAATATGATCTAATAAATCAAGGTATTGTTGCATGTTGTAGGTTTTGAATGGCGAAAATAATTAAATACTTCCGTAGCTGAAAACGAGGTTAATAAGTTGATTTGAAATGTTAATAAGATCCCTAGATTAAATGTGTTACAGAGTCATTCCAACAATAACTGCAGTCATTAAACAAGCAACGGTGCCTCCAATTAATGCTCTAATCCCTAATTGAGACAATAATCCCTTTCGAGTAGGTGCTAGTGCACCTATTCCTCCTATTTGAATTCCAATAGAAGCAAAATTAGCAAATCCACAGAGCATATATGTACTCATGATCACTGACTTCTGAGAAATCATTCCAGCCTCTTTCATTTCCCCAAGCCTGGGATACGCCACGAATTCATTCAATACGGTTTTAGTTCCTAGCAATTCTCCAACATAAACAGAATCAGCCCATTCAATTCCTATCATCCATACAACTGGGCGACAAGCATAACCCAAAATAAATTCAAACGATAGAGCTCCATAAGCAGTATTTTCAGAGATAACAGAATTTAGGCCACTCAGACCTCCGAACCATCCTAAAATGCCATTTCCCAAAGCCATTAGAGCTATAAAGACTAACAACATGGCTCCAACATTTACAGCTAATTTTAATCCATCTGTTGTTCCGTTGGAAATTGCTTCCAAAGCATTGGTTCCAATTTTCTCTTTTGAAACGGTTAAATCTTCATTGATTTTTTCTGTTTCAGGAACCAATATTTTAGCAGCTATTATTGCTGCAGGCGCAGAAATAATAGAAGCCGTTAATAAATGTTTTGCGAAAAATGCTTGCTCTACGGGGTCATCTCCCCCTAGAAAATTAACGTAGGCAGCTAGTACACCTCCAGCAATTGTTGCCATTCCGCCAGTCATTAAGCACATAATTTCTGACTTGGTCATTCCTGCTAAATAAGGTTTAACTAACAGAGGAGCTTCTGTTTGTCCCAAGAAAACGTTTCCAGCAGCAGCTAGACTTTCTGCACCGGATAGGCGCATAAATTTTTTCATGATCCAAGCAAAAGCATATACTATTTTCTGAACTATCCCCCAGTAATAGAATAGGCTAACCAATGCAGAAAAGAAAATAATTGTTGGCAATACCTTAATTGCAAACGTTAACAGTGGCGCTTGCACTTTACCTATTCCAAGCTGTCCAAATAAGAAATCAGTTCCAATATCGGTTTTTGAAATAACCCATACAAAACCTTTACTTATATAGTCAAATCCCGTTTCAACAAAAGGAACTTGCAAAACTAAAAAAGCAATTATTAATTGTAGAGCCAGTCCTTTTCCAACCAAAGTCCAATTAACGGCTTTTCGGTTTGAACTAAATAACCAAGCAATAATTAATAAGAACGCCATTCCTAACACCCCTCTAAGTATAGATACATAGGAATACGGTTCTATTTGAAGCTTCCCGGAATTATCTCTAATAAAACATGAAGACATTCCAATTGTTCCCATTACCAGGGTGTCACCTTCAAGATAATCGATAGACATAATTTGATTGGCATATTTTTGTTCTAGATTACCACCTTCATCTTTCAGGATTTGTTGACCTCCTGAAAAATAAACTACTTTCCGGTTATTAGAGTCTAAAAAGACAACTGTAGAATCAATGCGGATTTTACTTCCTTTAACAAAGGGAGTAAACGTTATAAGCGAATCTTTAGAATTAATTTTCCAGTAACCGTTGGTTGTGTCTAGGAATCCTTCAATAATATTACTTCTAAATGATCCAGCTTTTACATCAAGATCAATAAAGTACTCGGCAGAATCAAATGGCACGTAATTTCCATCACCATATCTATTAAACCCAAGGCTCCATTTACCAGATAACTTTTCTTTAAGTGATAATTTGGTAGGCGCTTCTTTTGAACAAGAAGATATAACCCCCGCAAGAAGGACAAATAAAAGTATATGTTTTAGTGTTTTCAAATCAATGGGATTTCTTAGTTTGAATTACGTCTCTTGATCTCATCTCGAATTTTAGAGGCTTGCTCATAGTCTTCATTTTCTATGGCCTCTTGCATTTTTTGTTCAAGGTCGTCTAACGTAAATGTTTCCACTGGGTCTTTGGTTAATTCATCCAAATCGACATCGTCTTCCACAAATGCATTGTCTTCGTCTTCTTCATCATCCAATACAATCCCTGCTGAACCAAGAACAAACTCATACGTATAAATATTGCACTCAAATCTAACCGCTAATGCAATTGCGTCAGATGTTCTAGAGTCGATTTCTATTTCTTTGCCTCCTTTGTCGCAAATCAGCTTTGCAAAGAAAATTCCTTCAACCAAGTTGTAAATAATGACTTCTTGTATGTGTATATCAAATTCATCCGCAAAATTCTTAAATAGATCATGTGTTAGGGGTCTGCTTGGAGTCATTTTCTCTAACTCTATTGCAATCGCTTGAGCCTCAAAACCTCCAATAATAATAGGTAATCTTCTTTTGCCTGTCGATTCACCCAATACCAGCGCATAAGCACCAGATTGTGTTTGACTGTAGGATAGTCCTACTATATCCAATTTAATTTTCTCCATACCCTCGATCACCCATATTTTGGTCCTCTATCTGTTCTTGTACGAAAATAATTAAATTAAACCCCTTAATCAAACATCCGTTAAATTGTTTTTAAAAATGTGATGAACCCTTTTTGATCTTGCAGTAAAATAAGACAATAAAAAACCTCGAGCAGTGATGATCGAGGTTTTTTGTTTAAACGCTAAGTAAATACTAACTCTGGGAAGCTTTAAAAGCTTTCATTGCCTCATTTAATTTTGGCAATACTTCAAAAGCATCACCTACGATTCCGTAATCTGCAGCTTTAAAGAATGGGGCTTCACTATCAGTGTTGATAACAACAATCGTTTTACTGCCATTAACTCCTGCTAAATGTTGAATTGCTCCAGATATCCCAGCAGCAATGTATAAGTTAGGGCGAATGGCTATTCCCGTTTGCCCAACATGCTCATGGTGAGGTCTCCAGCCAATATCGGCAACTGGACGAGAACAAGCTGTTGCAGCACCTAAAGTAGCTGCTAAATCTTCTACCATTCCCCAATTTTCTGGACCTTTCAAACCTCTTCCTGCAGAAACAACTAATTCAGCTTCAGGTAAAAGAACTCCTTCTCCTTGTGCTTTCATTTCTTTAACAGTAATTCCGGCATTCCCTAATTCTGGATTAAATTCTACAACTTCTGCAGTTCCCCCTGTAGATTCTGGTGGAATAGAGTTTGGTAATAAAGAAATTACTTTCTTTGATGCGTGAACAGAAACATTAGCAAAAGCTTTTCCTGAAAATACATTTGTTTTAACTACAAATCCGCTTGACATATCTGGAAGTGCAATCGCTCCAGAAACATGACCAGCTTCCAAGTTAGCTGCAACCCTTGGCGCAACAGCCTTTCCTAATTGATCTTGTGACACGATGACTACATCAGCACCACAATCATTTGCAGCGGCAGTAATTAACTTAGTCAATTGTTGATCGTTTCCTTCGACCAAGCTTCTACAAACCAAAATTTTGGTTGCACCATTATCTCCTAAAGATGCTAAAGCTGAAGCATCAGCGTCTCCAAAAGTCACTACTGTTGTAGCTCCTATTTTACTTCCGTAAGTAACTGCTTCCTTAGCAGCTTTCGAAATTTTCCCTTTTGTTTCTATAAATACTAATACTGACATATCTTATATAACTTTTGCTTCGTTGTGTAATAATTCTACTAATTCGGTCATGTTATCAGCATCAATGTATTTACATTTTGATTTTGCTGGTGGCATACTATAAGAAACGATACTTGTTAGTTCAGCTGTTTCAATAGCAGGAATTACGTTTAATGCTTTTGTCCTAGCAGCCATAATTCCTCTCATATTTGGAATTCTTTGCTCCGCCATTCCTTTAGAAGCACTTAAAACAAATGGTGTATTCACTTCTATAACTTCTGATCCTCCCGGAACATCTCTTTCTAACGTGGCTGTATTTCCAGAAACTTCCAATTTTTGCGCTAAACACACGAAAGGTTGGTCTAACATTTCAGCAACCATACTTCCAATTTGAGCTCCATTATAATTGATTGTTTCTTTTCCTGTTAGAACGATATCAAAGCTATTTGCTTTTGCATACGCTGCAATTTGTTTTGCAACAAAATAAGAGTCTTTTGCTTCCGCATCAACTCTTACAGCATCTGTAGCTCCAATAGCTAATGCTTTTCTAATGGTTGGATCATCTGCAGCAGTTCCAACGGTAATTGTAGTCACTGTTCCTCCATTTGCTTCTGTCAACTCCAACGCACGCACCAGTGCGTACCACTCATCATAAGGATTTACAATGTATTGCACACCATTTTCATCAAACTTAGTATCACCATCGGTGAAAGCAATTTTTGATGTTGTATCGGGTGCTTTACTAATACAAACTAATAACTTCATACGCTATATTTTACTTGTTTTTAATCTTTGTTATTCCAAGAATAAATTGGAGTTACAAATGTAAGTAAATCTATTTCTTGGAAGTTCAAATCTACATAAAAATTTGTTATGCTTGCATACCTTTTTTCGTTTTATTTTGAACTCAAAATTGGAATCCAATAATTATTATTGATTAGATAATGGTTTTACACGTTTTAAATCTATTTTTGTTTTGCTAAAATTTGAAGACAGATGAAAATTATACAATTTAGAGAAGCCCTTGGAGAAGCAATGAGCGAAGAAATGCGTAGAGATAAAAACGTGTTTTTAATGGGTGAGGAAGTCGCTGAATACAACGGCGCTTACAAAGTTTCTCAAGGGATGTTGGCAGAGTTTGGACCAGAAAGAGTAATAGATACTCCAATAGCTGAACTTGGATTTGCAGGAATAGCTGTTGGTGCTTCAATGAATGGCTTAAGACCAATCGTTGAGTTTATGACTTGGAACTTTGCAATTCTTGCAGCAGATCAAATTATAAATAGTGCAGCAAAAATGTTGCAAATGAGTGGCGGTCAATTTAATTGTCCAATCGTATTTAGAGGTGGTAATGGAACTGCCGGGCAATTAGGAGCAACGCACTCTCAAGCATTCGAATCTTTTTATGCAAATGTACCCGGCTTAAAAGTGTGTACACCTTCTAACCCCTATGATGCTAAAGGATTAATGAAATCGGCAATTAGAGACGACAATCCGGTATTGATTCTAGAGTCAGAACAAATGTATGGTGATAAAGGAGAGGTTCCTGAAACTGAATATTTAATTCCAATAGGAAAAGCAGACATTAAAAGAAAAGGAAAGGATGTTACTGTAGTTACTTTCGGTAAGATTATAAAACTAGCGCAAGAAACCGCTGATATATTAGCCAAGGAAGGAATCGATTGTGAAATTATTGATTTAAGAAC
>CAWUXI010000081.1:0-43387 GCA_963926405.1 uncultured Flavobacteriales bacterium | reverse complement strand
TGGGTTTTTAATGGTGGTACGCCATCAACTTCAACAAATGCAAACGAAACCGTAACTTTTGCTGCTGCAGGTAATTATACCGCTTACCTTATTCTAGATGGTTCGTGTGATGGACAGGCTACAGATAGTGTTGAATTAGTTATCACATCGGGACCTGCTACAACGGCTACTACTAGCGACCCTGGATGTTCGGGTACGGACGGTCAAATTATTGTTGCAGCAACAGGAGGTGTTACTCCATATGCATATAGTATTGATGGTGGAACAACATTCCAGGCAGGAGCTACATTTAATGGATTATCCAATGGTTCTTACGCTGTTGTGGCGCTTGACGCAAGTGGATGTCAAGGAACTTTCACAGCTGTATTAAACCCAGGAAATGGGTCACTTACAGTTACTTCTGCGACTACAGAACCTGGGTGCGCAAACAATGATGGTCAAATTATTGTTGCCGCTACTGGAGGAACCTCTACCTATACTTATAGTATTGATGGAGGCGCTACATTCCAATCCAGTGATACTTTTACCGGTTTAGCCGCTGGGACATACAGTATTGTATCGGCAGATGGATTAGGATGCCAAGGAACAACTTCTGCTACTCTTACAATATCAGGTATTACCTTAACAGTTATATCAACAACTACTAACCCTGGTTGTGGCGCGAATGACGGTTCAATTTCAACTACTGTTTCTGGAGGTACTGGAGCCTATATGTTTAGTAATGATGGTGGAACGACCTTTACAACAGGAACTAGTCCATACATTTTTAGTAGTTTAGGAACCGGTACATTTAGCATAGTTGTTGAAGATGCAAATACATGCCAAGGAACTGAATCTGTTACTTTGTCTAATTCTAATGCTCCCACTGAAACCTCAACATCAACTGACCTAAGTTGCAACAATGTAAATGATGGCTCTATTACCACAACTGCAATAGGTACTGCTCCATTTAATTTTAG
Organism: uncultured Flavobacteriales bacterium; assembly: GCA_963926405.1. GTDB lineage: Bacteria > Bacteroidota > Bacteroidia > Flavobacteriales_D > Parvicellaceae > CALSMU01. The sequence continues at coordinate 42,428 of CAWUXI010000081.1, read as the reverse complement.
TATTGATGGAGGAGTTAATTATGTAGCAGCGGCAGTAAACCCTTATACTTCTTCCGGACTATCTGCTGGAACATATGATATAACTGTGCAAGATGCAAATGGATGTGTGTCGGTTGTAAATGCTATAACTATAACGGAACCAACCAACGTTTCTCAAACAACAACTATAACCAATGCTTCATGTGGCGCAAACAACGGAAACATTACTGTTACAGGTAGCGGTGGAAACGCAATTTATACTTACAGTATAGATAATGGTTCTTCTTTCCAAGGAAGTGGAACGTTTTCTGGACTTGCTGCTGCAACTTATCAAGTATTAGCAATGGATGGGAATGGATGTACATCTATCGCAAGTACAGAAACCATTACTGGATCAGGTACGGTTACAACTGCTGCTGCACCAGTTAATGAGACTTGTGCAGCTGCCAATGGTTCGATTTTTCTTACGGGAACAGGAGGTTCAGCACCCTATCAATACAGTATTGATGGTGGAGCAACATTCCAATCCAATGGTAGTTTTACTGGATTATCTGCAGGCTCTTATAATGTAGTGATTGAAGACGTTAATGGTTGTCAAGGAGCAAACATATCTACAATCACAAATACGGGTGGATTTACTCCAACTATCTCTTCAAACCAAACAGTTTGTTTCGGCAACTCTGCTACTATAACTAGCGGTGGAGCTGGCTCTGGAGGAACTTACACTTGGGACGGTGGCTTAGGAACAGGTGCAACTCAAGTTGCTTCGCCTGCTAGCACCACAACTTATACAGTTACAATGGTTGATGGAAATGGATGTACTGAAACAGCCAGTGTTACTATCACAGTGGAAATCGATCCTACCGTTACAATCACACCTTCAAATCCAGTTATTTGTGGTGGAGAAAGTGTAACCCTAACAGGGTCTGGAGCTCAGACATACAATTGGAATACTGGCGCTACATCTTCGTCTATTACTGTTTCTCCAAACAACCAAACAACATATACTGTAATTGGTCAGAATGGTGTTTGTCAAGGAGCTGCTGTTTCATCTACGATTACTGTAAATCTTGCTCCAGTTATTATTGCTGGGTCAGACCAAACTTTAATTGTTGCAGGTGGAACAATTAACTTTAGTAATGCTGGCTCTGGTGCAACTTCTTATTCTTGGAGTTTTGGTGACGGTGGATCTTCTACCTTAGGAAGTCCTTCACACACGTATACAGCAGCTGGAACTTACACAGTTATACTAACGGGTACATTAGGTAATTGTTCATCATCTGACACGATTACTATTAATGTTGGTTTTACTGGATTAGAAGAAGTTAATTTAGCGGAATCTGTTAACCTGTATCCAAATCCAAGCAACGGCGAGTTTAATTTGAGCCTTAATTTTGCAATAGAACAAGATGTTGAGATTAGAATATTCAATACAATAGGAGAACTTCTAGCGTCTAGAAAAATGAATAATACATCAAGTTCAGTTATTGAGTTTAACTTAAACAGCAATGCTGAAGGGTTTTATTTTATTACCATTAAAACTACTAATGAAAGCATAACTAAAAGAATATCTATTATTAGATAATAAAAATAGGGTATAATTTTCATTAAAAAAGGTACTCCATTTGAGTACCTTTTTTTTTGTTTCTATCTTTACCGTATGACAACTCAAAATATTAGCTTAATAGATATCAATAAGATCAACCAAGGAACCCTTATTTCTACTCTTGGAATTGAGTTGACCGAAATTGGAGATGACTTTTTAATTGCCAAAATGCCAGTTGATGAAAGAACATTTCAACCAATGGGACTTCTGCATGGAGGAGCCAATGTCGCATTAGCTGAAACGCTGGGAAGTATTGGCACATTTTTGCTGATTGATGGAAAAACACAAAATGGTGTTTGCATCGAAATAAATGCAAATCATATTGGCTCTGCTACGGAAGGTTTTGTGTATGGAACCGCTAAATTACTGCACCAAGGCAAAACGACACATATTTGGAATATCGAAATTAGGGATGAGAATAAAAGATTAATATCAACATCTCGAATGACGATGATGATAATTGAAAGAAAAAAATAATGCTAGAACTTACCCAGCAAGATGGCTTTGTTTTTTATCAAAAACCTAATTCCGACATCATTTATTTTTTATCAGGAAAATGGGAGAAATTTGACGTAAGCACGAAGTCTAACGTTGAAGGCTTCATCGTTTCTAATGCTAATAAATCGATTACCTATTTCTTGAAAGGAGAAGCTAGAATAATCACTACAGATTGTAATATCAAATTAAACTATACCGCAAAACCATTTGTTGAACTTAAGAAAAATGAATACTTAAGGAAAGCTGAATTATTTATTGAAGCATGCACAAAGGATGTTAGAAAAGTGATTCTTTCCCGTATTAAAAAACACCGAGTGATCAAGGGTGATATTTTCCAAACATATATAAACCTCTGTAAAAAGTACAACCATTCGTTTAATTACCTATTCAACATCCCAAATGAAGGTAGTTGGATGGGAGCTACGCCTGAAATATTAATTGAAGGTTCAACAGAAAAGTACACAACTGTAGCCCTTGCCGGTAGTAAAGGACTTGACACTATCAATTGGAAAGAGAAAGAACTTGACGAACAACAATTTGTAACCAATTACATCAAAGAAAAATTAGAAAGTGCATCTATAAACCATCAATTCAATTCAACCCCAGAAACTGTTACAGCAGGAAATATTGCACACCTTAAAACAACATTCAACATACAAACAAACAAGAAGCCTTTAGAATTAGCCAACCTACTCCACCCTACTCCCGCTATTTGCGGACTTCCCCAAAAAGAAGCACAGGATTATATTCTTAAAAACGAAGGTTACAACCGTGAATTTTACACTGGATTCTTAGGCCTTGTCAATAATTCAAAATCTAACCTATTCGTTAATTTAAGGTGTATGCAGCTTTTTAAAGATGAATATTGGATTTATGTTGGAGGAGGAATTACAACTAACTCTAACCCAATCAATGAATGGGAAGAAACAGAGCTAAAAGCACAAACATTGTTAAATATTTTAGATTAACTAATCCATAAGCGATTCTACCTCATCCCTATTGCGTAAGTTTGTGTTATGATTTCGGACAAAAAGAGTGTTCAAATACTAGTAAATCTATGCCAACGGCATGGAATTAAAAACGTTGTCTTTTCAGCAGGTTCCAGAAATGCTCCTTTAATTATTTCTTTTAACGAAAACCCATTTTTTAATTGCATCTCAATTGTTGATGAACGATCAGCTGCATTTTATGCACTAGGAAAAGCGCAACAACTGCATGAACCGGTAATTATTTGCTGTACATCAGGAAGTGCAGCATTGAATTATGCCCCTGCAATTTCAGAGGCATATTACCAGCATATTCCTTTGCTTGTTATTACATCAGATAGACCTGCTAAATGGTTAAATAATGGAGAAGGTCAAATGATAGATCAGGTAAATGTTTTTCAAAATTACATTCACCATAGCTATTCATTACTAGGTGACGGAAGTGATGAAAACACACCTTTGTTGGAAACCGAAATAAATTCAGCTCTAAACAATGTTAAAGCAATAGCTAATAATACGGTTCACCTAAACATCCCATTGGACGAACCCTTATACAATACTATTTCTATTGACGGTGCTTACATACCAAAATATTTACCAGAAAGTAGAGAAACACCTAGATTGACAGATAATGAGTTTAAAGATATTTCCAATAAATGGACAAAAGCAACTCGGATTCTAATTCTCTGTGGCGTTTTAGAAAAAAGTACAGAATTAAACAATTTACTTAAACAGATTAATGAAAATTGTGCTGTTACTATTTTAACGGAAAGCACTGCTAACATTAGTGATTTAAAATTTATTTCTTCTATTGACAGAACATTAGCCGCAATTAACGAAAATGATTTAACCAATTACGCACCTGATTTATTAATTACAATAGGAGGCGCTATAATTTCAAAAAAAATAAAATCGTTTCTCAGAAAACACAAAGCGCAAGAGCATTGGCAAATAAGTTTAGATTCTGAACCCACAGATACATTTACTTGTTTGACTAAAAAACTAGCTATTTCTCCGTTATCCTTTTTTTTAAAAATACAATTCATAGAGCCCAATTTCGATAGTAATTTTGGAAACAAATGGCTACAACAATCTTTCTTAGCCCAACAAATACATGAAGCATTTGTTATTCAGTGTGAATGGAGTGACTTGAAAGCGACAAGCATTATTATAGACACATTACCTGACTTTTCTAATTTGCACATGGGAAACAGTTCCCCAGTGCGTTACATTCAATTGTTTGAACAGATCAATACGGTCCAGTATAATTCCAATCGGGGAGTAAGTGGTATTGACGGCTGCACTTCTACAATGATTGGAGCAGCTTCTGTCAATAACAACCTAACCCTTCTTCTTTCTGGAGACCTTAGCTTTGTTTATGACATAAATGCACTTTGGAATAATCATCTTACGAGCAATATTCGAATTATCGTAATCAACAATTCTGGAGGAGGTATCTTTAGGATTATTCCAGGGCCTTCTAAGACAAATCAATTAGAAGACTTTTTTGAAGTAGGTAATAATGCGAACATTCAGCAATTAGTTACAGCTCATAATATTAATTACTATGCAGCGAGCAACGAAGAATCCTTAGAAAAAACTTTACCTAAATTTTATAACGAACAAGAAAATAAGCGGCCAGCTGTTTTGGAAATATTTACTCCAAAAGAAGTAAATGCAGTTGTATTGAAAAACTATTTTGAATCTATTAAAAACAATTCTGTAACAGGCTAAAATTTTAGCGCTACCAAGTATCGAGAGAATACTTTGTTGAGTCAACTAGAAATTGAAAATTATAAACACCAAGGGGGAGTTCTATCCTGATAGTTCGTACATTTACAAACGATCTCACTTAAACAAAACACCATGGCAAATCTAGAATGGAAAACGGAAAAAGAATACGATGAAATTACGTTTAAAACCCTTGACGGTGTTGCAAGAATTGCTTTCAATAGGCCGGAGTGTCGAAATGCATTTACACCTAAAACAGTTGATGAACTGTGGGAAGCATTGGTCATCTGCCATGAAAGCCAAGAAATAGGAGTAGTATTAATTACCGGAGAAGGTCCTTCACCTAAAGATGGAGGCTGGGCATTTTGTTCTGGTGGTGACCAAAGAGTGAGGTCTACAAGTGGATACAAAGGAGGTAACGGGGTTAATCGATTTAACATTTTAGATGTTCAGCGTCAGATTCGTTTCATGAACAAAGTGGTAATCGCTGTAGTTCCAGGGTGGGCTGTTGGTGGAGGTCATAGCTTACACGTAGTTTGTGATTTAACTTTAGCCAGTAAAGAACATGCCATTTTTAAGCAAACGGATGCTGATGTAGCAAGTTTTGATGGAGGTTTTGGATCTGCTTATTTAGCCCGCCAAATTGGACAAAAAAGAGCCAGAGAGATTTTTTTCTTAGGAGCAAATTATACGGCTCAAGAAGCTTATGAGATGGGAATGGTAAACAAAGTTGTTCCGCATGAAGAACTAGAACAGGAAGCGTACGACTGGGCGCAACAAATTATGACCAAGAGTCCTACAGCGATTAAAATGTTGAAGTTCGGATTCAATCTTATTGACGATGGACTAGTTGGACAGCAAGTATATGCTGGAGAAGCTACAAGACTAGCTTATGGAACTGATGAAGCTGTAGAAGGAAAAAATGCTTTTCTAGAAAAAAGAGAGCCCAACTTCAAGAAGTTTCCAAAGTTCCCCTAGCCAGTATAATTTCCTAAAGCTACCATTACAATTTCTAGTTTCTTTTTGATTTGAAAAGAAGTACAATTATGGTTATTAATAACAATTGCAAAAGCTAGGTTTCTTCCAGAAGCACTTGTAACATAACCTGCATAGCTTTTAATGCGTGTCATTGTTCCACTCTTTGCTTTTAGATTTCCGGCTATCTTAGTTTTATCTCCAATACTCCGCAATGTTCCAGTTTTTCCAGCAACAGGTAATGAAGACAAAAATGATTCTGAATATTCACTTTTTAACTTCATATACTCTAAAACCCCAACAAGTTGAGCTGCCGTAATTGCATTTGATCGAGAAAGCCCACTTCCGTCATTCATATAAAAACCTGTCATATCAATCCCTTTGGAGATCCAAAATTTGGTAACAGCTAATGTGGATGAAAACACACTTCCGTCATCGTATTTTTGTACGCCTATATGCTTTAGTAAATGTTCTGCATACAAATTATTAGAAATAAGATTTGTCCAATAAACAATTTGACTGACAGTTGGTGATTTTGTAATGAAAATATCCTTTCTTTCTGCTTCAAAATAATGTCCTAAAGATTTCATTCTGCGAATAGTAGTTGCGTTGCCACCAACACCAATTCCATGCTCCCACAAAGCAGATTCTAATTCAAAAGCTGCCACGTATGCAGGTTCATGAGCTGATCCTTTTACCACGTATTCTATTTGCCCTTTTGGTATTGTTCCTTTAATAGTGCGCGTTGGATTATTTGGACCACCGTAAACATATGCTAAATCTTTTTTCGTATTTGAAGCTTTTACCCTGTTATCAATTATTAAGTCAGGTGTATAAGGGTAAAAACAATCTACAAATGTGGAGTCATGAGCTAATGGACCCGATGATAGCTCAAAATTTACACTATTATCATAAATAGATAATCCAGAAACACCAGCTCCATAATAATTCCCTATATCACCCCAACTCCAGGTAGAAGCAACATACTCATCTGAAAAAAAAGAGGCATCCCCTATTACACTGCCAGCAATTGAATCAATACCCAATTTTGATATTTCTTGTACCCAATTTGACATAAACAAACCGTATTTCTCATCAAAATACTTACTCCCAAGCGTTGGATCTCCCCCACCCTTTATATATATATTACCTTGTAAGACCTTATTAGAATCAATATACCCATCATACATTATTTTAGTTTCAAATTTCAAATATGAACCTAAAATATCTAAAGCAGCAGCAGTGGTGACGATTTTCATCGTAGAAGCAGATGGCAAACTTAAATTCGGGTTATATTCAGAAATTATTAAATTAGAATCCAAGTCCTTAACAACAAAACTTATTGAAGCATTCTTCAATGCAGAATCTTTTGCCAGAGTCCTTATGGATACATCTATTGAATTAGTTGTATGCTGCGCTTTGACTGATGCAGCCAAACAGATAAACCAAATTAATGATGTGATATGTTTTAAAATATTTTTCAAGTAATAAGCAACAAGTGATAAGATTAGTTAATATTATTCAATTTTTAGACCATACATCAAATTAATTGAATAATGCTGAAAATTTTATCTCCAAAATACTTCAAATGAACAACTGCCACTAGACGTTTATAATAGAATGATATTTTTTCTTAAAAAAGCAAGTATAAAGTTACATTTGCTGAGATAAAAAATAATATGCCAAGAGTCTTAAGAATTATAAATAGATTAAACATAGGTGGACCTACCTATAATGCTGCTTACCTTTCTAAGTATTTATCAAAAGATTTTGAAACGCTGCTGGTAGCAGGAGAGAAAGATGAAACCGAAGATTCATCACAATTTATACTGCATGAATTAGGTCTGAAACCAATTATTATTCCTGAAATGAAGCGGGAGATTAATCTTAAAAATGATCGAATTGCTTATCAAAAAATTAAAGAAATAATAGCAGATTTCAAACCAGATATTGTTCATACACATGCTTCGAAAGCTGGAGCCCTTGGAAGGTTAGCAGCCCATAAAATGAAAGTCCCTGTTATACTTCACACTTTTCATGGGCATGTTTTTCACTCTTATTTTGGAAAAGTAAAAACAAGTATTTATAAAACGATAGAAAGAAATTTAGCTAGAAAATCTACCAAAATAATTGCTATTAGTGCGATTCAAAAAAAAGAACTATCAATAACTCATAACATAGCGAAACCTAATAAAATTGAGGTAATCCCATTAGGGTTTGACCTGAATAAATTCAAAGAAAATCAAGAAGAAAAACGCACTAGTTTTAGACAAAAATGGTTAATTGAAGATGATGAAATTGCAATTGGCATAATCGGAAGACTAGTACCAATTAAAAACCATCATTTTTTTCTCAATGTGGTAAAGAAAATTTCGGAACTCACCACTAAAAAGGTTCGGTTTATAATTATTGGAGATGGGGAACTTAGAGGTGAATTGGAAAACTACTGTAAACAATTAAAAATAGACTTCTCTACAGAAAAGAATACTAGGAACACCCTTTTAACTTTCACAAGTTGGATTACAGATATAGATGTTGCTTTAGCTGGGTTAGATATTGTAGCATTAACTTCTAAAAATGAAGGGACTCCAGTTAGCCTTATAGAAGCCCAGGCAGCTGGAAAACCTATAGTAACAGTAAATGTTGGAGGTATTGAGAACATTGTGATACCAAATGAAACAGCGCTATTATCAAATATCAATGATGAACAGTTGTTTACAGAGAATATGTTATCGCTTATTGAGGATGAAAAAAAAAGAATTGCTTTTTCTCAGAAAGGGGAGCATGTCTTTAAAAGCTTCCACTACGACCGACTAGTAAGTGATATGGGAAAATTATACCTCCAACTATTAAAATAATTTTAACTTTGTTTTTCAAAGTACTTTTATTTTTATCAATTTTTATTTATACATTTGTCTTCTAAATATATCTTTATGAAAAATCCGATTGCGCTGCTTTTAGCAGGATTGATGTTTTGGTCCAGTTGCACAATTAATTCGCACGTAATGTTAAAAACACCAAAAGATTACGTTTTTGATACGCCACCAGACAAACCAATAGATGAATACATCATATCCGTAAATGACATATTACAGTTTAAATTGTTTGCGAATGATGGCTTCCAATTAATCGACATTGCTGCTGGACAAGCAGGTGTAGGTTCTCAAGCAGCCCTTAGTCAAAGAAGTAATATAAATTATGTTGTTCAAAAAGATAGTTTGGCGCGTCTTCCAATTCTTGGAAACATTAACATCGTTGGTAAGACCATTGCAGATGCAGAGGCTTTTCTACAAGCTGAATATGCTAAGTTTTATGTAGATCCTTTTATACTTCTAACCATTTCGAATAAGCGGGTTATCGTTTTCCCAGGAACAGGAAGTTCTGCTTCGGTAGTAAGCCTATCAAATAATAATACAAACCTAATAGAAGTATTGGCTTTGGTTGGCGGAATCGCTGGCAACTCAAAAGCAAATCGTATAAAAATTGTAAGACAAACAAAAGTAAAAAAAGAAGTCTACCTTGTTGATCTTTCTACTATCGAAGGCATCAAAGCAGGCAGCATGATTGTGCAAGCGAATGACATTATATATGTCGAACCAAACCCAAATCTTGCAAGAGAAGCATTAGCAGATATAACTCCTGTTCTCTCTTTACTTTCTACTGCATTATTGGTTTGGGCAACCTTTTCAAATCTTAAAAGTACGCCATGATATCTGAAGACATACAGAAAGAGAACGAAAGATTCGAAAGGTACAAAGAAAGGGTTACTAACTTTAGTCACAACTTTGAGCTTGGGCTATTTATGCATCTTTTAAAGAAAAGCGTTTTAATTTACATCTTTATTTTTGCTACTTCAATTACTTCTGGCTACCTATACCTTAGGTACACAGATCCTATTTATGAATCAAGTCTGATTATGCAGATTAACAAAAAGGATCAAGCTGGACAATTTCTTAATGTTTATTCTTCTTTTGAAGACAATACGCAATTAATAGCTGAAGTTGAGTTGCTCAAATCATCTTACATGCTAGAGAAAGCTATTAAAGCTATGCCATTAAAAATTGGATATTTTTCAAAAGGAGAAATTCTAACTACAGATAATTATAAATCCTCCTCTTTTAAAATTTTAAATTTCACTATTTTCGATTCAACTATTCTGGACCAAAAAGTATTTATTTCAACTTATGGCAATAATAAATACATTTTAAAAAATGAGGATGGAAAAACAATTGGTGAAGAGCCATTTAAATTGGATGATTTTATAACGAATAAACATTTTTCTTGTATAATTTCCGGAATAAATAGAGAATCCTTAAGTAAGGAACTAGCAGTAAATGAATTGTACTTTGTGTTTAATGACGTAAAATCCTTTGCCGCCGGTGTGAAGGAAAAAATTGAAGTAGATATAGAAAATTCAACAGCAAAGACTATTAGAATAAAATTCCAGCATAAAAATGCAAAATTCACTGCAGATATAATCTCAACGCTTACTTCTGAATACAATAAATACGTTTACGCGCGTCAAAATACAAGCTCAACCAATATTGTTCAATTTATAGAAGCACAAAAAGATTCTGTTGACAAAAGACTTAAAGAAAGTGAAAGGTTAATACAACTATTTCAAAAAAGCAATGATATACACAACACAGAAGGATTGTCAAATTCTATACTTTCTCAAATAGAAAGTATAGAAAGTCAAGTAGTCGAAATTGAAATTCAAAATGCCATACTAGGTGAAATCCGATCAATGCTTTCAGTAAAAGGACTCGAAACAGACATGGCTGCAATAATTCCAGTATTAATCGGCATGGAATTCAAATCAAGCCTAAACAACTTGATTATCAGACTTAAAGAAACAATTGATAACAAAACAGCTCTCTTACGAACGGTTACATCAGACAACGAGAATGTAACAAGAGTAAACAATGAGATTAGAGTCCAAATTAAATTAATTATTGACGCAATAGAAATATTTAACAACCAAGGGAAGAAAAAACTAACCATTATTAACAATAAAATAACGTATCTAGAGAGCCAGCTATACACGCTTCCTGAAAAGAAATTGGAACTAGCAAGACTGGATAGAGTGCTTCAGATTAATAATAAGTATTATACGCTACTATTAGAAAAAGAAACTGAATATAAACTTTCAAGTGCTGGACTGACTATGTATAACGAAATCCTAGAAGAGGCAAAGGTTCCAGAAAACCCTATTACTCCAAGAAAAACATACACTTATTTGATTGTCATTTTTGCAGCACTTTTTTCAAGTATACTTTTCGCAGTAATTAAATATTTAATGCACGATCAAATTACTTCATTAAACGAGATAATAAAGTTATCGAGTGCCACTATCGGGATATTAGGAATCGTCCCTAAATACAAAAGTAATATCCCCGTCTCTCAATTAATTATTGACAAAAGCCCTAAGTCAATTATAACAGAATCCTTTAGAACTATAAGGACGAATATGCAGTTTATTTCCAATAAAAAAGGTGCGAAATTAATTGCTATAACAAGTACTATCTCTGGAGAAGGAAAAACTTTTATTGCATTAAACCTAGCTGGCATCATTGCTTTCTCTGGCAAGAAAGTTATTGTTTTAGACTTGGACATGCGAAAACCAAAACTTCACCTTGGTTTTGGCGCTGAAAACAAGAACGGCATGAGCACCTTGTTGATAGAAAAAGACTCTTTAGAAAATTGTATTCGACACAGTGATTTAGATGGTTTAGATTTTATTACAGCTGGGCCAATACCTCCTAACCCTTCAGAATTAATTATTAATGGAGTGCTTGATACATTAATTGAAAGATTAAAACTGGATTATGACATGATAGTCACCGACAACCCTCCCGTTGGCCTTGTAACAGATGGCATTCCTGTAATACAGAAAGCGGATTATCCAATTTACATATTTAAAGCAAACTACTCAAAGAAAAATTTCATACAAAATGTAGATAGAATTATTAATGAAAATAATGTTCCAAAACTTTCTGTTATATTAAATGGCATTGACATTGAAAATAGAGCTTACGGGTATAACTATGGATATGGATACGGTTACGGTTACGGCTATGATTATGGCTCTTCTTCTACTTATGGAGGCTACTACACTGATGAAGCACCAACAATTGAAAAAACAGGGTTATTTAGTAAATTATTCAAAAAACGGAAAAAGTAACCAAGATTTACAATCTTCCTTTTAACTTTGCCTTCGTATTGCTATGAAAATTGAAACGACGTATATTGAAGGTTTATTGGTAATTACTCCAACTATTTTTAATGATGATAGAGGGTACTTTTTTGAATCCTTTAATAACAGAATATTTCAAAACAACTCCTCCTCTTTAATTGATTTTGTTCAAGATAACCAATCGAAATCTGAGAAGAATGTACTACGGGGATTGCATTTTCAAAACCCTCCATATGACCAAGGAAAATTAGTTCGGGTAATAGAAGGCTCTGTATTAGATATTGCCGTTGATATTCGAAAAAAATCAGCCACTTATGGTCAGCATTTCAAAATTATTTTAGACACCCAAAAACATCAAATGTTATGGATTCCGAGTGGATTCGCACATGGTTTCGTTAGTCTAGAAGACGACACAATATTTTCTTATAAATGTACGAACTACTATCACAAAGATTCTGAAGGGTGTATCCTTTACAATGACAGTGCAATTGGCATTGATTGGGAAGTACAAAACCCTATTTTATCAAAAAAAGATAAAGTTGGAGAAAATTTCAGCACCTTTGTTTCTCAATTTTAAGCAACGTGGAAGGATCAGAATCTTTATTTATAATCTATTCATCGTTTTTCGTAAGTATCGTACTCTTTAGTGTTTTACTCAATACAATTATGCTGAAGTTTGCCACAAACCTAGGCATAAGAAATAATGATCAACATGTTATGCGGTGGAGTAATATTGCTAAACCTGCCCTTGGAGGAATATCATTATACATTTCATTTCTAATCTCATCAACATGTTTCTCCATCTTTTTTGACGAAACTCATCTTTTTAAAGATTTACATACGCTAGGAGCATTCATTTCGGTAGCAATTGGTTTTATAATGGGACTTGCAGATGATGCGTACAATACGAAACCGATAATCAAATCTCTTGCTCAAGTTTCTTGTGGAGTAATACTTATAGCAACCGGAACTTTTATTGAATTCTTTGAGAATGACTATTTGAATTACATACTTACTGTGCTCTGGGTTATAGGAATCATGAATTCCATCAACATGTTAGACAATATGGATGGAATAACGACCATTGTCTCAATTTTCATATTGTTAATCGCCCTGTTTTATTTAGCCATACATGACGATTACAGTAATTTTGACTTTTTTGCAATTTTAGGTGTGCTAGCATCATTAACCGCATTTCTATTCCACAATTGGAACCCCTCCAGAATGTTCATGGGTGATACAGGAAGCCAATTTATTGGTGTTTTTTTAGCAATTATTAGTATTAAATACATGTGGAATGGGACAAGTTATGCTGGAGAATCCAATCAATATCAACAAATTGCGACTGTAATAATGGCGTTTATACTTCCAATAATTGACACAACTTGTGTTGTAATTAATAGATTGGCAAGAAAGCAATCTCCGTTTGTAGGTGGAAAAGACCATACCACACATCACTTATCATATCTTGGCTTAAATGATAGCCGCGTTGGCTTTGTTTACCTAGGTATATCTGCTTTGTCTTTAATTATATGTTTTGCATCCTTCCGTTATATAGAAAACTGGAATTGGATACATACTTCTATATTTGGATTTTACTTCGTAGTTTTATTCGGAATACTGTTTTACATCACACAACAAAATAAGGGTAAGAGATAATGAGCTCAATAAAAGGACCCACGCTCATTCTTATAGGTATACTAATAGGGTTAACTATATTTTTATTGATTGGATTCCATAGCTCTAGCAAAACGAAGCAAAACCATTCAACAGAAAAAAAAAACCTATCAAACATTACTGAATCAGACAGCATCTACCGCTCTTTTGTAAAAGATAATTACAAAATTTACAGTATTCCGGTCCCTGCTAAACCAATATTTGCAAATGAATTTTTACCAATTCAGAACGTAGATGTTTATGAAAGATTAGATAGGGAAATGACTGTGAATACCTATTGGCACTCAAACACTTTTTTATTGCACAAAAGAGCCGCTAGATGGTTTCCTGTTATTGAACCAATTCTAGCAGAAAATAATATCCCTGATGACTTTAAGTACTTAGCCGTAATTGAAAGTGGACTGGATAATGTAACATCTCCCTCCGGAGCTAAAGGGTTTTGGCAGTTCATGCAAGCCACAGGAGAAAGTTATAACTTAGAAATCAATGATTACGTAGATGAACGTTACCATTTAGAAAAAGCAACGCAAGCCGCATGTGAATACCTTCAAACAGCGTACAACAAATTTGGAAGTTGGACTCTCGCAGCTGCCTCTTATAACATGGGGAAAACTGGACTTCAAAATAAACTTGACGAGCAAAAATCTTCAAGCTACTACGATTTACTATTGAATATAGAAACAGGAAGATACGTATACAGAATAGTTGCTGCAAAGTATATTTTATCCAATTCTAAAAATTATGGTTTTAATATTAGGCAGGAAGATTTATACAAGCCATACCAAACTAAAAACATCAAGGTTGATTCAACTATTAATGATTTAACCGATTTTGCAATTGAACATAACTCAAATTACAAAACAATAAAATTGCTTAATCCATGGTTGCGTGGAAAGAAGTTGCCGAATTTAAACGGAATCAATTACACACTTAAACTACCTATAGAAAACTCTAATTTAGATCCCGTCAGCTCTTCAAAAAAGTGAAACTATGGAGGATGATTTTATCATAGAAGATGGTTTTATAGAGGTCTTTGGAGCAAGGGCGCACAATCTTAAAAACATAGACATAAAAATACCCCGAAACAAGCTCGTGGTAATAACTGGATTAAGTGGTAGTGGAAAATCATCACTTGCATTTGACACAATATTTGCAGAAGGACAAAGAAGGTATATTGAAACTTTTTCTGCCTACGCCCGTCAATTTCTAGGAGGATTAGCAAGGCCTGAAGTAGATAAAATAACAGGTTTGAGCCCCGTAATTTCAATAGAGCAAAAAACGGTTAGTAAAAACCCTAGATCTACGGTAGGCACCATTACCGAAATATATGACTTTCTAAGGTTACTTTATGCAAGAGCATCTGAAGCCTATTCTCCTGAAACAGGAAAGCAATTAGTAAAATACTCCGAGAAACAAATTATTGACTTAATTGGAAAAGAATTTGTTCATGAAAAAATAATCATTCTTGCATCATTAGTTAAATCTAGAAAAGGGCATTACAGAGAGCTTTTTGACAAAGCTCACAAACAAGGATTTTTAAAAGTTCGCATCGACGGTGAGATAACTGAGATTACACCAGGTCTAAAACTTGACAGATATAAAACACACACTATTGAAATTGTTATAGACAGAATCAAAGTAGATGAAAAATCCAAGCAACGCCTAGCTAAAGGGATTCAGCTTGCACTAAAAAAAGGTAAAGGTGAGTTACTTATAATTCAACCCGAAAAAAATGAGGTCAGGCATTTTAGTAGCTCTTTAATGTGTCCGTCAAGTGGCTTCTCTCTTCCCGAGCCTGAACCAAATGTATTTTCATTTAATTCTCCATATGGTGCTTGTAATAAATGTAATGGATTGGGAGAGGTCACGGAAGTTGACATCAATAAAATTTTGCCAGACAGCAAACTTTCGGTTAAAAAAGGAGGGATTGCTCCGCTGGGCAAGTATCAAGAAAATTGGATTTTCAAGCAAGTAGAAGTTATTCTGATTAATGCCGGTCACAATTTAACAACACCATTAAAAGACATATCAGAAGAAATACTTAATAAACTTTTGTTTGGAACTGATGAACTAATAAAAATTATTGGAAATTCAGGTGTCCATGAAGTTGTATCAAATTTCGAAGGAATAATCAACTTTGTTACAAGACATCAAAAAGATCAAGGTTCGAAAGGCATACAAAGATGGGCTGATAGCTTTACCAATAAAATTAAATGTTTTGAATGCAATGGAACTCGATTAAAAGATGATTCTTTATTGTATAAAGTTAACGGCACTTCGATTTCAGAATTAACTACAATGGACTTGTCTGACTTAGCAAATTGGAACAACTCACTTGAGGGGGGTTTATCCCATAATCAGTGGTTAATTGCTAAAGACATTGTAAAAGAAATCAAAGACAGAATTCAATTTCTATTAAATGTTGGCCTTAATTATCTATCACTTAATTTAAGCGCCAGAACTTTGTCAGGAGGAGAAGCTCAAAGAATTAGATTAGCGACTCAAATTGGCTCAGAATTAACAGGTGTCCTTTACATTCTTGATGAACCCTCCATTGGCCTTCATCAAAGAGATAACCACCGGTTAATTGAATCTTTAGTCCAACTAAGAGAAAGTGGTAATTCAGTAATTGTTGTTGAACACGACAAAGATATTATGCTTCATGCTGATCATTTAATTGACATTGGGCCGGGAGCCGGAATCAATGGTGGTCACATCGTTTCTCAAGGCCCGCCTTCAGAATTAGATAAAGCAAACTCAACTACTGCGGATTATATTCTTGGCAGAAAAGAAATAGCAATCCCAAAAAAAAGAAGGGAATCTTCAGGAAAAAATTTAATCCTCAAAGGCGCAACAGGACATAATTTAAAAGATGTAAGTGTAAAATTTCCTTTAGAGGTATTCATTTGTGTTACGGGTGTTTCTGGCAGTGGAAAATCCTCATTGATAAACGAAACTTTGTACCCAATTCTTAATCAACATATTTATAAGGCAGTAAAAAGACCTTTGCCTTATAAATCAATAAAAGGATTAGAACATTTGGATAAGGTTATTGAAATTAATCAATCCCCTATTGGAAGAACACCTAGATCCAATCCTTCAACATATACTGGATTATTTACTGAAATAAGAAAACTTTTCGCAGAACTCCCTGAATCTAAAATTAGAGGATATAAAATTGGCAGATTTTCTTTTAATGTAAAAGGAGGAAGATGTGAAGAGTGCAAAGGAGCAGGTTTAAGACTGATTGAAATGAACTTTTTACCGGATGTATATGTCAGTTGTGAAACTTGTCAAGGGAAAAGATACAACAGAGAAACGCTTGAAGTTAGATATAAAGGACATTCAATTAATGATGTTTTGGAAATGTCCATTCATGAAGCTGTTAACTTTTTTAGCCATATTCCAAATATCTTTATTAAAGTAGACACTTTGAACTCAATCGGTTTGGGTTATGTTAAATTAGGCCAGCCTTCCACTACGCTTTCTGGCGGAGAAGCGCAAAGAATAAAATTAGCAACAGAACTATCTAAAAGGGACACAGGAAAAACGTTCTATATTTTAGATGAACCTTCAACCGGCTTGCACTTTCAAGATATTCAATTACTTCTAGATGTATTAAACAGGTTAGTTGATAATGGTAATTCTGTTTTAGTAATTGAACATAACCTTGATATAATCAAAATCGCCGACCATATTATCGACCTTGGCCCCGAAGGAGGAAAAAATGGAGGCAACATACTTTGCCAAGGAACCCCTGAGAAGATTATTAGTAATAAAGAAAGTCACACCGCAAGATACCTTGCAAAAGAGTTGAGCTAATATCTATTTACCATTGGAACTTTATTTTGAATTCTACGTATGTTATTTGTTGTGATTTCCGAGAAAATCAATAAATAAAAATTAAAATAGATGAGCGATAGAAATAGAGTTGAAGAATCCTTTAAGAAAAAGGATTGGAATGAAATTAAAACAAATGATAGTTGGGCAGTTTTTAAAATTATGTCTGAATTTGTTGAAGGATACGAAAGGCTAGCTAGAATAGGGCCTTGTGTATCTATTTTTGGTTCTGCAAGAACAAGCGAAGACCACGAATATTACAAATTAGCTGAAGAAATTGCCTATAAGCTTACCCTTAATAATTACGGCGTAATTACTGGAGGAGGTCCAGGGATAATGGAAGCTGGAAATAAAGGAGCAAGAAGAGGGAAAGGTACATCTGTTGGATTAAACATAGAACTTCCTTTTGAACAACATTATAATCCATATATTGATAACGATAAAATGATCAACTTTGATTATTTCTTTGTTCGTAAAGTTATGTTTGTTAAATATGCCCAAGGGTTTATTGTTCTTCCAGGTGGTTTTGGAACACTTGATGAACTATTTGAAGCCTTGACATTGATTCAAACTAAAAAAACAGGGAAATTTCCTGTAATTTTGGTAGGAACAGCTTTTTGGACGGGCCTGTTGGACTGGATAAAGTCAATTCTTTTAGAAAAAGAAAATAATATAAGTGCAAAAGATTTAGATTTAATTAAAATTGTTGACTCAGCAGATGAAGCGGTAAATGAGATTAACCTATTTTACAACCAACATACGCATTCACCTAACTTCTAACATCTATCATTCTGTAATAAATTTAATTATTAAATTAGTTTATGTATTTTTACAGTTACTTAGGAACTAGTAGTCCAAGTAATTATGATAGAGGACTTAAAAAAATAACTTATGAAAAATGTAATACTTTTCTTTTTACTTGCTTTCACTTCCATAGGAATGGCGCAAGAAGAGGAGTTAAAAACTGAATATAAAGGTCCTTTGGATTATTTTACCATTGGTATTGGAACTGGATTTTCTAGTTTTATTGGTGATTTAGCTACGGATTCAAAAGTCTCAAGACTTTCGAATATTAGAAGTTGCTACACATTTAATTTAGAACATCGGTTTGGTGATGTTGCTGGAGCGCAAATTGATTTATTATATGGATCACTCGCATATAATGAAAATTCAAGTGTTATTGCAAATAATAGAAACTTTGAATCTCCGCTTTTGCAAATAGGAGTCAACTTTGTTTTTCATATGGATGACGATTTGATTTTTAAACGAAATTCTCCATTCTCACCATACCTTTCTGCCGGAATAAGTTATTTAACCTTTGATGCAAAATCTGATTTACAGGATCAAAATGGAAATGATTACCATTACTGGGAGAATGGTACTATTAATGATGCTGCATTTACTGATACCGATATGGATACAAATGCTGTTCAACTTTTAAGAGACTATACTTACGAGAGTCAGCTAACTGACTCTTTGGAAAACTACAAAAGGAACTCTTTATCAATTCCATTAACGTTTGGATTAAAATGGAAATTTAGTGACCGCACGCAAGGGAGGGTTTTCGGTTCATATAACCTAGCACTAACAGACAGAATTGATAATTATAAAGAAAATGAAAATAATGATAAGTTTATTTACGTTGGGTTCTCGTTGCATTATGTAGTTGGAAGAAAGGATCAAGAACTAAAACATAGATACGACGATGTTGATTTTGCTGAATTAAAAAAAGGTGATGACGATGGTGACGGAATTATTGATCTTAAAGATGCATGTCAACATACACCAAAAGGAGTTGAAGTAGATGCTACTGGATGTCCTATGGATGAAGACAGTGATGGTGTTCCAGATTATCTAGATGAAGAAAAAGGAACTAAACCTGGAGCGCAAGTCAATGAAATGGGTAGAGAAATAACGGACGAACTATTAGCTGCAAGGGCAGCCGCTAGAGACTCTATAGAAACGGTTAGACATGAATCTTTCTCTGATGATGCTTCTTTAGCAACTCTAAAAAAAATAAGTGATAACATTGAGAAAAACAAAGTTAATAACGATAATTTAACCGGTGGCTCTTATATTCCTAAAAACTTACAAGAAGCAGATTCTAACGGAAATGGAATCATTTCTGCAAGTGAAATTACCGAAGCAATTGACGGATTCTTCGAAGGCTCTAACAACTTTACAGTTAAATTATTACATGACCTAATAGACTATTTCTTTGAACAATAATTTTTATTATTGCCTTAACTTAAAAAATGCGACCAATTGGTCGCATTTTTTGTTCCTTATTAACAAACTTCTGTAGAAAATTATAAAAATACACTTCTTAAGTACATTAAACTTAGGGTATTTTTGGTTGCAAATAAGCAAAACTGCAGCTATGTTTAAATCATTGTTCATCTCATTAAATTTAGTAGGGCTTATCCTGCTGCCATTTTTATATATTGGAGAAGTTTCTGTTATCCATGAGCTACCTTCTGAAATTACAGAGGGAAAAAGTATCGAGGTTTCAATAATTATCAATAAAGGATCTGCAACAGGTCCAGCACGATTGGCTCTTAATTTTGAAAATGCTCCTGGGATATTAATTGAGGAATTATCAAATGCAGGTGCTTCATTTTCCTTTGATAAATCAAAAGCTTTATTTGTCTGGTACTCTATTCCTGAAGAAGAAACCATCACATTGAAATATAGATTAACAGCGAAAGCTGGATCAATTGGAGATAAAACTATTGACGGCACTTTTTCTTACCTGGAAGGAGAAGAAAGAGAATCAGAAACGATAGCTCCAATTACATTTATGGTATCTGCAGGAAACGCAACCGACTCAAACCCAATTATAGAAAACAACATTAGCCAAAGTACATCGGCATCTGGAATTAGAACTATTGAAAGAAATGGCGATGAATACACAGTAACTGTGTCGATAACAAAAGGAAATCAAACTGGCTTTTCTAGATTAAAAGAAAATATACCTTTAGGATTTACTGCCTCAAAAATTGAAACTGCTGAAAGTGTATATAAATTTGCAAATAACATAGCAAAGTTTTTATGGACTAGCATCCCTTCAGATAAATCTATCATAACCGTTTCATACAGTCTTACACCTACTGAAAATGCCCCTCAAGAATTTACTATTACAGGATATTTCTCAGCTGAATTTTTAATGGTGGATGATACACCACAAAGTATAGATATTCCTGCAGTCACATTTATTGGCGAAATGGCTATGGAAACAGAGGTTGAAGCAGAGGTTGAAACAGAGGTTGAAACAGAGGTTGAAACAGAGGTTGAAACAGAGGTTGAAACAGAGGTTGAAGCAGAGGTTGAAGCAGAGGTTGAAGCAGAGGCTACAACAATTCAAACACATGAAAACCCAATAACAGGAGTTTCCTTCAGAGTTCAAGTTCTAGCAGCACACAAAACTGTTGATGCGAAATACATCAAGAAAAGATATAACGGATATAACAATAAATTAAATCTAACTAACCACGAAGGATGGGTTAAATACACAACAGAAGGTGTAAGCACGTATAAAGGAGCCGCAGACACTAGAAACGGCGTTGAGAAATATAGCTTCCCAGGGCCTTTTGTAACTGCATATAATAACGGAGAAAGAATTACTGTTCAAGAGGCATTAATGCTAAGCTCTCAAAAATGGGTTAAGTAAAAAAATCACAACAAACAAAAAAAGACCTTCCATTACTGAAAGGTCTTTTTTTATGACTTATACTATCCCATTCCCGCAATTTAATTATGCAAGCCTGGATTGCACCTTACAAATAAAATTAAAGCTTCAGAAGTTCTCCTACAGCGTTTACAAAAATGGTCTAAATAAAAAAGGTCGTCTCAAATGAAACGACCTTTTTAAAATTAAAGCAGTATAACTATTATCTTTTTGGACGAGGTTCGTCAGAAACAGAAACCTTTTTTCTTCCTTTTCTTCTTCTAGCATTTATAATCTTTCTACCATTCTTAGTAGACATTCTTAATCTAAAACCGTGCTTGTTCTTTCTCTTTCTATTCGAAGGTTGAAATGTTCTTTTCATTTTATAATGTTTATGCTACACCACATAGATGCACCAAATTTTGGATTGCAAAAATATACATTTTTTCTTACTTACAAAAGTAATTATAAAATTATTACAAATAAAATTATACTTACTACTAATTTAATACATTTTCATGACACCATAACAAATAAATATATAGTAGCTTCGCTGCCAATTATGGCACCATTTGGTAAAAAAGAAAAAGAAGAAAAGGTAAAACTAAAAAAAGGAGCATTAAAAAGAGCCTTTCGAGTATTTCGATATATTAAGCCTTATCGCTTCACTTTTTTCATTGGATTATTTTTCTTGATTTTATCAAGTATAACTACGATGGGATTTCCTTATCTAATTGGATCTTTTTTCGGAACTACTCCGGGTGCAGAAAATGAAGGTTTCAGCATAGACAACATGCAAAGTAGCACAGTAATAGTTACGCTTTTATTTGGAGTTTTTGTTGCTAACGCAATTTTCAGCTTTTTCAGAGTGTATCTATTTAGCATCGTCACTGAAAGATCTTTGCAGGATTTAAGAAATGCTTCTTTTAAACAATTAATCTTCTCCCCTATTTCATTTTACGATAAAAATAAAGTTGGAGAATTAAGCAGCCGTATTGCTACCGATATAAATCTGCTTCAAGAACTATTAATGACAACCATAGCTGAATTTATTAGACAATGGATAACAGTAATCATTTCTATCATTTTCATCGCTTATGTTTCATTAAAATTATCAGGGATAATGTTAGCTACAGTTCCTCTAGTTGCAATATTAGCTGTGATTTTTGGTAAAAAGATTAAAAAACTATCCAGGCAAGCTCAAGATGCATCTGCTGATTCCAATACTATATTGCAGGAAACTTTAATGGGAATTAAAAATGTAAAAAGTTTCGCAAATGAAGCTTTTGAAATAATTCGCTTTAATACGGCTACAGAAACTATAAAAAACCTTTCTATACGTGGCGCAATATTTCGCGGATTATTTGCCGCATTCATTATAATTGGAATGTTTGGTGCGGTTACAATTGTAATCTGGCAAGGGGTAAATATGACCAATAATGGAGAACTTGAAATGCATGACTTCATTCGATTTATATTGTTTACCATTTTTCTTGGTGCTTCATTTGGAGGCATTAGTAGTATGTTCGGAACTATTCAAAAAGCCATTGGTGCAACTGAAAGATTAATGGACTTATTGGATGATACGAATGAAACTCCAGAAAATGAAGCAGAATTTAATCACACACTTAAAGGGAATGTCGTATTTAAGGACATCAACTTTCACTATCAGACAAGACCTGATATAAACGTTATCAATAATTTAAACTTTGAAGTAAAAGCGGGTCAAACTGCAGCAATTGTCGGACCTTCCGGAGCTGGAAAATCAACTATTTCTTCGTTATTATTGCGTTTCTATGAGCCAACAAATGGCAGCATCTTATTTGATAATATTCCAAGTTCGAACTTTAACCGAAGAGAGCTGAGAAATCAAATGGCTATTGTTCCACAAGAAGTAATATTATTTGGAGGATCAATAGAAGAAAACATTGCTTATGGAAACCCAAAAGCATCCTTTGAAGAAATCGAGAATGCAGCAAAACAAGCAAATGCATACACGTTTATTACAGAATTCCCTGAAGGCTTTAAAACCACTGTTGGTGATAGAGGGATTCAATTATCTGGTGGTCAAAAACAAAGAATTGCTATTGCAAGGGCAGTTTTGAAAAATCCAAAAATTTTAATACTGGATGAAGCTACCAGCTCTCTTGATTCAGAATCAGAAAAATTAGTGCAAGATGCGTTAGAAAAGTTGATGGTGGGAAGAACATCTTTTGTAATAGCCCACCGATTATCTACTATTAAAAACGCAGATAAGATCCTCGTGATTGACAAAGGCTCGATAGTAGAGTCTGGAACACATCAAGAACTTTCTAACAATGAAGGTCTTTATTCAAAGCTTAGTAGTATTCAATTCGAACAAAATTAGAAAACAAATAATAAATAAATCGATACGGTTATTCTCTCTATCATTTTATTCTAAATTTTCATTCGTAGCTTTATATCAAAGCGCTAATTATGAAAAAATATTTTGCACTTCTTTCTGCAGCTGTATTCCTAATAATGCTTGCGCTAATTATATACCCTAACTTTCGTTACAAGGTAATTACTCAGGAAACTTCTATTGGCATACAACCTTTTGGAGCTTTCAGTTCAAAAGAAGCTGAAATGATGCAAGTAGAAATAGCTGAATTCTATAATGTAAACGTTACCTTATTAAAGCCTATAGAATTGCCCAAAACTGCATATATCAATATTAAAAGTTCACGATATAGAGCAGACACCTTGATTCGTTTTCTTAGGAAAAATATTGATAGTAATTATGACTTTGTAATTGGATTAACCGATAAAGACATATCTACTACAAAATATAGCAACAGGTCAACAAAAACAATAAAAGAACCAAGCTATAAATATGCTGATTGGGGCATTTTCGGATTAGGATTTCTGCCTGGAAAAAGCTGTATTGTATCTACTTTTAGGCTTAAAGAAAAAAACTTTCGAAGTAGATTCATAAAAATATGTTGCCATGAACTAGGCCACAACTTTGGATTACCTCATTGCTCAGATAAAACTTGTATCATGCAAGACGCAGCCGAAACCATCAAAACAATTGACAATGTAAAATTAAACCTTTGTAGTTCTTGCAAGAAGAAAATTGGTTTTAATGCGTACTAAAAACGTATAGAAACATTTAGCTCTCCTACTGCACTAAACTCTGCCCAATTTGGTCCCTCCATATCTCTTAAACCTAAACCAAATATTCCTGATATTGACATGTTTTCAATAATATGAAGGGTCAAACCATTATTCATATAAAACCCAGCAGCTAAACTCTTTTTAACAAAAGGGGGATAATAATAAGCATAGTAGGGATCATAGTAATAATTGTAATAGTAATTATTCACAACTCCCACTCTGCAACCAAAACCAACAGAATATGTTAATCTTCTTTGTCCTAGGGGGTAAAAATTAAGATCCAATCCGCTGTAGTACAACATTCTATTATTGTTATTATAATAATTTGCGGGATTCTGATAAGTTACGCCAAAAGGAATTTTTATTCCCAGTTTTCCATCAGCCAATAATCTCTCATAACTAAATGAAAATCTATTTGCTGAAAAATCACCATAGTTAAATGAAATGATGCTCTTTTTTACTTCAAAAGGCAATGAATTGGAATTTACAAAGCTTTCTGCATCTCCATTTTCAAACGCAATAGTTTTAACTGTCTTTTTGTCAACTTCATACTCCGGACCTGCAGCATTAGATGTCTAATGCTCAAGATAAACTGACATTAAAAACAGATGAGGTAATACCAGTCAAAATCATTCGAATTACCAAATCTAAAATCACTTATACAAAGACATTGAAGCAATTAGGAATATGGAAGTAAAAAATAAATATTTCATACAATTTCTTTTCGAAGTTGACTCATAAAACGATAAGTCTTACCAATTATTGTTTTGGTATTTTACTCGAAATTTCAAAACTAGAATCCAGCAATCCATTAAACTTAACGCGATAATGGTGGGCAAAAGCTTCCAATACCTCAATATTGTTTTCTTTTAAGACATCTTGAGTAGAAAGTAAATCAAAAAATTTCTGATCATCCAGACTCAATAATACTGGATTCGTATCAGATTTAAACACCCCTATTTCAATACCAATCTCATAATAACTTTTCAAGTCTAGCATTACATTTTTTTGAAAAATAGCAACTTTTATCCAAATTTTTGGATGACTCTCTTTTATTTGAAGCAGTAACTTGTTGGATACATCAAAAATTTGTACGCAAAAAAACAACATAGCCTTTCGATAACGTTCCGTATAGGGTAAGGTTATATTTTCTAAAACAGCTTGGTATTCAGAAATTACATTCAACTTATAAGTTATGGCTGCATCAATTATTTCTTCTTTGGATGAGAAGTGATTATAAATAGTTGTTTTACTCATTCCCAAGTCCTTTGCCATTTTGGACATGGAAAAATTTTCTACCCCATTATTCTGGAAATACACCATAAATCGAACAGTGTGCTTTTCTTTTATTTCTCGATCCTTATAACGATCTCTCTCAGTAGGTTTTCTTCCCATCATGCCAATTCAAAAGGAATTTTAAATATAATTAACCCACTAAACTTAATTTTAAAGTGATCCTTAAAAGCCTTCTTTACGGTAAGGTTATTTTTAATTAAAAACCCTTGAAAATAAGGCATGGCATTATTAATCCACCTCTTTCTCTTCTCTAAATCACTACTTCTCGTTTTATTTAATGACTTTCTTCCCACTGTTTATAAAGATTTACCTTTCAAATATAGATTTTTATAAGATTAGAATTCATTCAAACAGTATAATTCGTAATTTCGCCCAGCTAATCATCATATGAAATGAGTACAATTTATTTAGATTTTGAAAAACCAATCGAAGAGTTGAACGAACAAATCGTTAAAACTAAGGAGATTGGAGAAAAGGGAAACGTTGACATTACCAGTACTTTAACAGAACTGGAGAATAAACTGGAAAACACCACCAAAGATATTTACGATAATCTTACGCCATGGCAACGTGTGCAAGTAAGCCGTCATGCAGAAAGACCATATACTTTAGACTATATTAACGCGATTACGGGTGGAGAATTTTTAGAACTCCACGGTGATCGAAACGTTAAAGATGACAAAGCAATGGTAGGTGGACTTGGTATGATTGATGGAAAATCAGTCATGTTTATAGGTCAGCAGAAAGGTAGAAATACAAAGCAACGTAAATTCAGAAACTTTGGAATGGCTAACCCAGAAGGTTACCGAAAAGCGCTTCGCTTAATGAAACTTGCCGAAAAGTTTAACAAACCTGTTGTCTGTTTAATTGATACTCCTGGTGCATTTCCTGGGCTAGAAGCAGAAGAAAGAGGACAGGGAGAAGCGATTGCGAGAAACCTTTATGAAATGATGGTGCTAAAAGTTCCTATCATTTGTGTTATTATAGGTGAAGGCGCTTCTGGAGGAGCACTCGGAATTGGAATCGGAGACAAAGTATTAATGCTAGAAAACACATGGTATTCTGTTATTTCTCCTGAATCATGTTCGTCTATACTTTGGAGAAATTGGGATAACAAAGAAAAAGCAGCTGAAGTGCTAAAGCTTACTGCCAAGGATATGCTTAAAAACAAATTAATTGATGGAATAATCAAGGAGCCTTTGGGTGGAGCGCATACTGATCCAGAAAAAATGCAAAAAAAGTTAAAGGCCGAATTAAAAAAACATATTATTAAACTTTCTGAAATACCAATTGACAAATTGGTTGAAAGTAGAATTGAAAAGTTTTGTGACATGGGGGTTTATAAAAAATAGGTTTTCTGAATTAATTAAACTCAGAAGCCACTAAAGAACTATGCTTCAGTGGCTTTTTTGACTTTACTAACAATTGTTCATAACCTTCGTCGATAACTTTTTGTAGTATTAGCTATGGAAAACATCGATCTTGATATTTGTTAAATATATATTTGTAGTGTGGCTGAACAGATTGGGAAAATTATAGATAATGCTGGTAAAACCAGAAAAATTGGAAATGCTATGCCTTCCAATTTTATTGAAGGAGGAAAATTACCTCCGCAGGCAGTTGACCTCGAAGCTGCGGTTCTTGGAGCGCTGATGCTTGAAAAAGGAGCTGTCAATGATATTATAGATATTCTTAAACCAGAAAGCTTTTATAAACAATCACATCAAAAAATATACGGAGTAATTCGAGATTTATTTGGAGATTCTGAACCTATTGATATTCTTACGGTTACTCAAAAATTACGTTCTAAAGGGGAATTAGATGAAGTTGGAGGGCCCTATTTCATTAGCCAACTTACAAATAGAGTTGCCTCTGCAGCTCATGCTGAAGCACATGCAAGAATTATTTCTCAGAAACATATATTAAGAGAACTTATAAGAATATCCGGAACTGTTATTCAAAAAGCATACGACGAAACAACTGATGTTTTTGACTTGCTAGATGAATCAGAAGCTGAATTATTTAAAGTAGCTGAAGGAAACCTTCGTAAAAACCATGATACCATGTCTCAATTAATGAGAATGGCTGTTGAAGGAATCGAAGAAGCAATGAGCCGAGAAGATGGTATTAGCGGAGTCCCTTCTAGTTTTACTGCCTTAGACAGAGTAACCTCTGGATGGCAAAAATCAGACATGATTGTTTTAGCTGCTCGTCCGGGTATGGGGAAAACTGCTTTCGTGTTATCAATGGCGCGAAATGCCGCTGTTGATCACGGCAAAGCTGTTGCGTTCTTCTCATTAGAAATGAGTTCCGTACAGTTGGTCAATCGTTTAATTTCGGGTGAAGCAGAGATTGGTGCAAGTGATATACGTAAAGGTAATTTATCCAAAGATGAATTTTCTAAACTATTTGAAAGAACAAAAAAACTAGCAGAAGCACCTTTATTTATTGATGATACTCCTGCCCTATCTGTTTTTGAATTACGTGCAAAATGTAGAAGATTAAAACAGCAACACGATATTCAAATGGTCGTAATCGATTATCTTCAATTAATGTCAGCTGGCGGAAATGGTGGAAATCGTGAACAAGAAATTAGTACTATTTCAAGATCTATAAAAGAAATTGCAAAAGAATTAGATATACCAATTATTGCATTATCTCAATTAAGTCGTTCGGTAGAAACACGTGGAGGAGATAAACGTCCTATGCTTTCGGATTTGCGTGAATCTGGTGCAATTGAACAGGATGCAGATATTGTTTGCTTCATTTACCGTCCAGAGTATTACGGCCTTACTGAATGGGCAGACAATACTCCATGCAATGGACAAGGGGAAATTATAATTGCAAAACACAGAAATGGTTCTTTAGAAGATGTTCGACTACGCTTTATTGGAAAGTTTGCTAAATTCGAAAACCTCGATACTTTTGACAATGGTGCTGACTTTAATCCTATGCTTCCCAATCCAGACTTCGACACCGACGGAGGAGGATTTAGAACCGTTCAATCTAAAATGAATGAGGATGCTGAAGATACCTTCCCTTCTGACTTCTTAGAAGATAGTGAAGAAGAAAGCCCTTTCTAACAAAACATATTCAAAATATATTCGTTAACTTTAACATAGTTACTATTGCCTATTTATAAGTGAAAAAAAATCTATTCATATTTTTTTTAATTGCCTTTACATTTAAAGTCTCTGCAAGTTCAATCCTAATCCCAATGGGAGATGGAGAACAAAAAAATCACCTTAAAGCTTATGGAATTGCATTTTGGATATTGCAAAATGACATAGAAGTCGAATGGCTTTTAAATTACAGAGGTGGAAGTTTTTTGATTAAGCATTATAAAACCATTGAAGAAGAATGTATTATCCGCGGAGTCACTTATGAAGTTATTGCCGATGTTCAAGCTCAGAAAATAAAAAGTGAAATTGCTGACCCAGAAGTAAATCAAGAAATCGTTAAACTAGAAAAAGCTCCGAAAATTGCCGTTTATACTCCAGGCGGAAAACAGCCATGGGATGATGCTGTTACAATGGTTTTAGCTTACGCTGAAATTCCATATGATAAAGTTTATGACCGAGAAGTAATTGCTGGAGAAATGATAAAGTATGACTGGCTGCACTTACATCATGAAGATTTTACCGGGCAATATGGCAAGTTTTATCGTAACTATAAAAACGCGGAATGGTATCGTCGACAACAAGAAGAAACGGAAGGAATGGCCGCAGAATTAGGTTTTGACAAAGTATCTCAACTAAAATTAGGTGTAGCTAACAAAATAAAAGAATTTACTGCCGGTGGTGGATTTTTATTTACCATGTGCTCTGGCACGGATAGCTATGACATAGCTCTAGCGGCTCAAGGGCTAGATATTTGTGATTATATGTATGACGGAGATCCTGCTGATCCAACAGCTCAGTCGAAACTAGATTTCAACAACACGTTTGCATTTAAAGATTTTGTATTAAAATCAAATCCTTTGGAATATGAATTCTCAAGTATTGACGCAACTATTTCTCATACAAGTCCAGAAAGCCAAGACAAATTTTCATTATTTGAATTTTCTGCAAAGTGGGATGTTGTACCTACTATGCTTTGCCAAAGCCACACATCTATTGTAAAAGGTTTTATGGGGCAAACAACCGACTTTTATACAAGGTACATTAAATCCGATGTATTAATTATGGGAGAAAACAAAGCTTTAGGCACTGCACGCTACCTTCATGGCGAATACGGCAAGGGTCAATGGACTTTCTACGGTGGCCACGATCCTGAAGATTTTAGACATTACGTAAATGACCCACCTACAGATTTAAATTTATTTCCAAACTCAGCTGGATATAGATTGATATTGAATAACATTCTTTTTCCTGCTGCTAAAAAGAAAAAACAGAAGACCTAAGCTTTTTTCTTTCTTAGAAATTCTGTTATTATTTGCTTAGTGAAGCTTATTTTAACCTTATTGATTATGACAAATATAATCGTAACTGCACAGCCTGACTCCCCTAAAATATTTGGGCATAGAGGGTGTAGAGGTATTTTACCTGAAAACTCCATAGATGGCTTTCAGAAAGCTATTGATTTAGGTGTAGATGGTATTGAGTTTGATGTAGTAGTCAACAAGGATAAACAGGTTGTTATTTCCCATGAACCCTACATGGAACAGAAATACTGTTTAATGCCTGATAGAAGTAAAATTAAGCAGGGAAAAGAATTAAACCTTTTTCAAATGACACAAATGGAAATTGAAAAATTTGATTGTGGCTCTCTATATCACCCGAATTTTCCGGAACAAAAGAAATTAAAGACATACAAACCCCTCTTGCAAGAAGTATTCTGTAAAGTAGATTTTAGTAAGGTTGTGATTCTTTTTGAAATAAAATCTGAAAAAAAACACTATGGAAAGTATCAACCTCAACCTGATGAATTTGTCGATATCATTCTAAAAGAGGTTAGCAATTATGTACATAGAAAGAATATTATTTTTATGTCTTTTGACGCAAATATTATTAATGAATTACAGAATAAAGCTCCACAATATAAATTGGTATACCTGACTTACTCCCCATTTAAATCAATTAAAGATAGCATCAAGGACCTTACTATCCAACCTTACGCCATAGGAATGTATAACCCAACAATTTCTAAAAGGGAAATTAAAATAGCACATGAATTAGGTATGGTAGTTTTTGCATGGACGGTTAACAACTATATAGATTTTGAGCGACTAAAACGATACGGAATAGATGGAATTATTACTGATTATCCAGGAAACTTCATAAAAAGATAATCTACAACGGTCTTGTGAAAAAGATCAATGCCAAATATAATGGAAATCCAAAAGCAATATAAACTGCTAATCTATCCCATTTGGAATGTTTTATATAATGTTTTCTAGTTTGTTGTGTTAATTTTTGACGAATATGCTGTCTAAATACAAACCCTAGTGCGACTCCAGTAACCCCGCATACAACATGCGTAATGTTTCCATAAAAAATATTTTGCAATAAACTGGATAATGAATTATAATACAGAGGCACAAACACCATCAAAACAGGCAATAATAACCAAATACCTAATTGAACTCCTCGAAGAGTTATAAAATAATCTTCAAACATACTTCGAGTTTTTACGTACCTTCCTTCTGCCATAACCACAAACATAACCCCAGAATAAGTCATTAATATAGGAGTAAAACCATGTCCTATTAGTAACAATAATCTATGAAATAGAACATACATAAAAAACGAAACTAAGGTTGTAATCAGAAAATAACTCGAACCAAGTACTTTTTCTAAATAAGTTCCTAAGACCCACATTAGAATAAGATTAAATCCTAAATGAATCATTGCTGAAACATTATCAAAACCATGCTGAAAAGGAATCGTTAAACGGACAAAAATATTTACTGCCGGCCCATCTCCTACTCCATACAGAGACTTCAATTCAGGAATCAGAATAGTAATTGTGGTAATGATAACCATACAGGCTGCTAATATGTAAGAAACATAGGTTTTCAATCGAATATCACCTCTTATATCATCAAACATTATACAGTCACTATTTTTAAATTATTAATATAAAGTAAATACTTTTCGACATGCGTATATCCCATTTCTTCTAAAAGGGTGCCATACTCCGTTATTTGTAGAGTGTGCTTTCCTAGAGGTTTTCCTGTTTTATAATCAATTACAATTGCATGCAAACCCTTAGTAATGACTTTATCTGGAATATAAAAATGACCCTCTTTCGAAATTATTTCTTGCTCATTGTAAACTTCACTAGTTGAATTAAACCAGCCAGCTACCTGAGGAATATTAAATAATTTTTTTATCAAAACAATGATTTCTGCTTTCATAGAACCTGGAACTATACCCTTGTTTTCTAATGCATTTACAACTGCCTCAATATCATTTTTACTTTTAACTTCAGAAAGAACAGCGTGAATTGCAATTCCTTTTTCCCTTTCACTAATTGTATTAAATTCTTCGGTATGTGCATTTTTATCAAAGCTGAGGTTTAAACTCTCTCTTTTTGAAATAACCTCCACTCCTTTTACAACCTTTTCATGCCGTTTACCTTTGTTTTTATTTGGCTCCAATTCACCGGAAACTAACTCTTTGATATCCTCATTAAAATCGGAGTGACCGGTAACCTGATTTATTATCTTAGAAGTCACACTATCTTTACTGATAGGCTCTTTCAATAGAACATGTAACCTATCAATCGCTCTAGTAAATGCCACATAATACAGATTTAAGTTATCTAGAACAGCTTCCTCATCTTCTTTCTCCGCTATTTTTTCCAAATTATAATTTTTCAAACTAGACTTAGTAAGAGGAGCTACGTACTTCGGCAAATTTAAATCCTCTAATTTCTCATGCTCAATCCATGTTAAATTTGACATCCCAGGGTTTGTGTTTTGCCATTTTGCAAATGGAATTATAACTACTGGAAATTGTAGACCTTTAGATTTATGAATAGTCATTACTTGAATTGCATTATCTACACTTCCAAGATTAACAGATATTGATTCTTTTTTACTTTCATAAAACTCAACGAATAACTGAATGCTAGAAGTATTTCGTTGCAAATAATGATGAACCGAATTTAATAACTGATCTAAAAAAGGATCATATCGATTCATTTTAAAGCATTGAATCAAGTAAATAATTTTATCATATAAATTGAGAGACAGGTAATAAGTCTGCTTAAATATTTGATGCCGCACTGATAAGTATTTTTTTAGGTCAATTCCCTTAGTATAATAAGCGTTCTTCTTATCTGGAATTCTCCAGTTATCATATTCCTTTGTTAACGATGGATCCTCTTTAAGATAATCTATACACTTTATTGCTGCATGCTCATTTTTATCATCTCCAAAAGCTTCCAGAAATGAGACGAGAAAAGATACATCTTTAGAACTTCCAAGGACGATGCTATCAGATGAAACAACGGGATAACCTTGTTCTTTTAAAAACGCTGCGATAGTCATCCCGTCACTTTTACTTCTAACAAGAAGTGCAATATCACCATCCGAGAAGCCATCAAGTTTTGCTTGTTCTACGTATTTTAAAACATTTTCGCATACGATTTCGTCTGAATTTTCAATGTCTTTTCCAATTATTTTAGCAGTAACAAAACCCGTTTGTTTTTTGATTACATTTTGTGAAGAGCCTTTGTATATCTCTTGAATTTGTCCATTTTCATCTACCGCTAAAGCATTAAACAGCCAGTTATTAAACTGAACAATAGCAGATGCTGAGCGATAGTTATTCTGTAAAACTTTTCTCGTTGCGGAATAATTAAAAACAGCGTTAATTTCATCCAAATAAGTAAACTCTCCCTCAACCTTTGGTAGATTAACAAACTGATGCACATCTCCATTTCGCCATCTATAGATTGCTTGTTTCGCATCTCCTACAATCAGGTTTTTATTCCCCTCTGATAAAGAGTCATAAACCAACGGAACTAAATTAGTCCATTGCAGACTAGATGTATCTTGAAACTCATCTATCAAATAATTTTTATATCGAGCTCCTATTTTTTCGTAAATAAAAGGAGCAGGTTCATTTCTTACAATTTTGCTAATAACCTCATTAAAGTCGCTTATAAAAACAATATTGTTATCAGATTTAACTTTAAATAAAATTTGATGAATCGAATTCAATAATGAAAAGCCTACTAATTGTTTGTTGAATTCTTTTGCGAAATTTAAATCCTCATTGATTTTAATCAATTTTTCCATTTCATCCTTTAAGGGTGAAATAATGGACCTAACTAAACCTTCTGTTTTTGTAGTATACCAAGTGTCTTCGTGGTATTGATTTATCGTGGAATCTGTTAATGTAAATTCATCTTTCGTTAATGACTTATTTATCAATGCTCCCCATCCACTGCTCATCTTCCCTTTAAAGAAATCTATTTCTAAACCTTGACTTGATAATAATTCAACTATTTTAGAAATCGAAGTTTCCACTTCAAAATTTAACTTTTTCTCATTCGCTTTTACTTTTTTTCCTAAATCAGAGAAAAAAGCCAGATCATGTTTTTCAAAATCTGCTAAAGGAATTCTTGTTTTCTCATTTTTAAGAATACTTGTTAAACGTAACAATTGTTTTTCTATATCGCCTGTCCCGCTATCTTCAATCAATTGTTCGGAAAATCGAATTAAATACTTTGTAAGCTCCTCATCAGCACCAATATTATTTAGCAGAACGCCTATGCTTCTTTGTAAAAAAGTATCTATATCTGTTTCTATTTCAAAACTGAGGCTTAAATCCAATTCTCTGGCGAACGAACGAATAATTCGATGTACAAATTTATCAATCGTTAAAATATTAAAGTCTCCATATTGATGGATGATATTGCTATATGCTTTAATGGCTTTACCGATTAACTCAGATTTCTCAATGCCTGTAGAAGCAACAAAATCTTCCATCAATTTAGCATCGGTATCTTTGGATAATTGAAGTAACGCATCCAACACGCGCTCTTTCATTTCGGTAGCTGCTTTATTGGTAAATGTAATTGCCAATATTTGCCTAAATTTATTAGGGTTATCGCTTTTCAGAACAATCGAAATATATTCTTTTACAAGTGTATAGGTTTTTCCAGACCCAGCAGAAGATTGATATATTTTAAAAGGTTTTTCTGCGGGGGAAGCATTCATAATCCTAAGTTAGTACATTTTCTTCTTTCTTTTAGAATTTTAAATAGTAATTGTAGAATTTGAAAATAACTTTACTCCTTATACTAGCGTTCGCATTCAACTTGAGTTACTCTCAAATCACTAAAAAAGGAAAGTAAAACTATAGAAAAATCGCTTTAGCTATATAAAGAAAAAAATACGATAAGGCAATCGACAAAATTGCGCCCGGTTTACAAATACATAAAAACAATAACAAATTGGGGGAAATAAATAGTGAAATATATTATTAAAATTATTTAGAGACTCACAATTCAATGAATTCTTTAATCAGTTTTTTTTTAAGAAACTGAAATTAAAAATGAAGATGGTACAAAGACGAAATTGACCATTACCTCAATATCTGAATAAGATAATTATTCCTCTCCATTCACACGTAAGCGTTCAGAATTATTTAAATAACGATTTAAATATTTTACGAGAAATATTACCGAATGTGCGTCTCTTTTTTTAAGTACTCTGTTTCTTCTATAACTTCCCAAGTACCCTCTTCACAACTCAACATGTCCTTAATTCTGAGCATCTCTGGATATTGTTTTGCTTCAATTGAATGTTTAACAAACTTGCTGCCAAATAAAGAAAGTTCTTCAAACTTCTTTTCCGAGATAATCTTAAAATAGGTTTCTATATTTTTGTACTTTCGGTATTGAGGAAAATCCATACCTCAAAATTACACAAAATGACGATAGAAGATATAATAAAACAAGCGGAAGAAAGGAATGCAGAGGAAGATTACAAGGAAGCATTTCGACTTTACTCCAAAGCAATTGATGTTCTTCAAAATGATCCAGACTTATATTCTGCTCGTGGCGTGGTATTATTTCACCTTGACAAAAAAGAAGACTCCCTTCAAGACATGAATAAGGCTGTTGATTTAGAACCGAACTACAGCTATCGATATTCAAGTAGAGCATATATTAAAGCGAGTCTTCGAATGACAGAAGATGCAATTTTAGATTATAAAAAATGTACAGAGTTAGACCCTGAAGATGCTATTGCTTGGAACAACATGGGATTACTAGAGGAGCAATTAGGTTGGAATAAAAAAGCAGAAAAAACATTTAAAAAGGCAGGTAGTTTAGAGAATATTTTAAAGGATAAAGATATTCCTAAAGAAAAAGATAGTGACCTTTCTAAACCAAAATCTGAAATTCCAATATCAAAAAATAAAATAATTAAAGACGTTTTTACAAAAAAAGAAACATTTAAAGAGTTTGTCAAATTTGTACGATCTGGTTTTAAAATAAAAAATAATTAATCTGAATGGAGTCTTTTCTATCTGAAGTAGCACAAAAATTATTAACGCAATATGCTGTCCAGGAATTAAAGGACATTGCGGTAATTGTGCCATCCAGAAGAGCTGGTCTGCATTTCAAAACAGAATTAGCTAAACAGATTAAACAAACATTTTGGGCACCAAAAATTCAAAGTCTTGATGATTATATTATTGACTTACACGAATTAACACCCATCGACCCTATTGCCGTTCATTTCGAACTGTTTTCCTGTTATCGCCAGCTATTTGATGAGCCCGGTAGTTTCGATGTCTTTCATAGTTGGTCCAGCCAAGTGCTAACTGATTTTAATGAGATAGATAGATATTTATTACCAAGTGAATTGGTTTTTAAAAACCTTAAGGACATTAAAGAGATTGAAGCGTGGAGTTTCAATGCGGAGGAATTAAGTGCCGGACAAGAGAAATTTTTAGAATTCTGGAAAAAGCTAGGTGAACTATACCTCCTTTTTAATTCAAGATTAGAAAAAAAAGGCTTTTCTACAAAAGGGAGAATCTATAAAGATGTAGCAAATAATCCTGAAAAGTATTTAAAAAATACACCCCATAAGAAAATTATTTTCATAGGATTTAATGCACTTTCAAAAAGTGAAGAAACCATATTTTCATGGCTTAAAAACCTGGGTAAAGCAGAAGTTTTTTGGGATGTGGATCAATATTACATGCATAACAAAATTCAGGAAGCAGGGAATTTTGTCCGACAATATAAAAAATGGAATGAAGATAATTTTAAGACCATTCCTAATAATACGATTACAGATAAAACGATTACAATCTATCCAGCCAACACAAATTTGAACCAGATCAACATTGCTGCTCAAATACTTAGTAGTAATCCTCAGTTCGGAGACACAAAAAGTGCTGTAATCCTTGCAGATGAACAACTATTAAAACCTTTTTTAAATGCTATCCCAATTGGAATAGACAAAATGAATATTACAATGGGGTATTCATTTTCGAATACTTTAGCCTTGGAATTACTAGATATTATTTTTACTATTCAAATCAATTCTAAACGATTTCAAACCAATCAAAATAAAAACACCATTTATTTTAAAGACCTCTTTACGTTTTTAGAACATGTATTGGTTGTTAAATACTTTAAGAATAAAGGAATCGATGCAAGCTATGTAATTAGTCATTTTACAAAGAATAACTTTTCTTTTATTACAAAGAAAAACCTAGAAGAAGTATTCGGAACAAACGCAGGTTTACTAGACATATTATTCTATCATTCTGCAGCAAATATAGAAAGTACTTTGCTCCAATTAGCCAGTTTTTGTGATAACATGCGTTTAACTTTAATTGATGAAGAAAACAAAACATTCGAAATTGAAGTATTGTACAAAATAATATCCAATCTCAAAAAAATTGAGTCCATCAATAAAGAATATCCATATATAGAAAATATTGAAGGAATTCGAAACTTATTCAATCTTATTAATAAAAGTGAAAAGCTTTCATTTTATGGAGAACCATTAGAAGGTCTGCAGGTAATGGGATTATTAGAAAGTCGCGCAATAGACTTTGATAATATAATTCTTATTTCATGTAATGAAAAATTTCTTCCTGGAGTTCAAGGTTCCAATTCTTTTATTCCACATGATTTGAAAATACACCTAGGATTGCCAACAAGACAAGATCGAGAAGCCATTTTCTCCTACTATTTTTACCGCATATTGCATCGTGTAAAGAACATTCACTTTATATATAACAATGGATTACCTAACGGGCTTGATAGCAATGAAATTAGCCGTTATTTAATTCAGATAGAAAGTGAGTTGCCACATAAGATTGCCCGCAAGGATTATAATTTTAAATGGGATAATAAATCTGTTCCTAATGAGATTAAAAAAGATAGCAGCACATTAAAAAAGATTGATTTACTTTTCGAAAAAGGGTTATCTCCCTCAGCGTTAAACACCTATTTATCCTGTCCACTTGATTTTTACTATAAGTATGCTTTAAGGATAAACGAAAAAAAAGAGCTAGAAGAAACTATTGAAAATAGTACCCAAGGAACCATAATACATGAAGTTTTAGAAAAATTATATCAAGAGCATTCTCCTACTATTAAAGCATCATCGATTGACGAAATGTTGAAGACATATGAAGCTTTAACAGACAAACTATATCTAAAGCAATTCCCTTCCAAAAGTTACCGCTATGGTAAAAACCTTTTGTACTACAAAATGGCTTTAAAAGAGATAAAGCTTTTTTTAACGCAAGAAAAAAAACAAATTCAAAAAAAGGGTCCAATTGAAATATTAGGTTTAGAAGAACCCTTGACCACAACTATTGAAATTGAAACTTCACAAGGCAGAAAGACAATTGTTTTAAAAGGAAACGCAGATAGGATAGACGCTCAAAATGGTCAAATTAGAATTATTGATTATAAATCTGGATTTGTCAAACCAGAAGAAGTTAGAGTTAGCTCTATAGAACAGGTTTTTGAAAAAGCTAAAGCTGCTCAATTATTGTTTTATGGATACTTATACAATAAAGAAAATCCAAATTCTGGAGCAATATCAGGAATAGTTTCAATGAGAAACTTGAAACAAAATCTTATACCTTTTTCCTTTAAAGAAAAGAAAGGGGAAAACAAAATTTCGGAAGAAGAGCTTTATAGTGGTTTCGAAGAAATCTTAATTTCTAAAATTCAAGACATTTATAATGCAGACATTTTATTTACGCATGATTCGAAAGCTAAATACTGTATGCTTTGCGAATAACAAAGAGACAACAAACATTAATAATAGATGATGTTTTTTATCCCTTAATTGTGTATTAGGTTTCCTCTTCCCTGCCCATGAAATAATCTTCTATAAGAATATGATGTCTTTCCGAATTACCAGCCGTTTATTATATACAAAACGCTCTAACCTATTTTTCTTTTTGGATTCAGACATCAAGAACTAAGGTCGTCATTTCATTAACATAAAGTATTTTGAATAGGAAGTATCCTAAAAAGGGATGGATAAATGAATTCCCAAATTATAATGAATATCATGAGGATCCCAGGCAAATTCAAATGAAGGTCCAAGGTTAAAGTGTTTTAGCTCAAATTCATAATTCGTTTCAAGATGTACAGCAAAAACAGCCTCAAGTTTGTCCTGTTCACTTTCAATTGCAACACCCGGTGCGGCGATTACGTGCAAACCTCCAATAAGTCGATAATCAAAAACGACACTATAGGTTTGATGCTTTTCTTCATTAAAAATATATTCCGCTCCAAGTCCAATACCAAAATTTTCGCTTTTAATATTCTTTACATAATGAGCATGCAGACCAACAGCTACTCCTTCAGAAGGGATAAAAAAAACAGGTGCAATGGACACACCTAATTCATTTTTATGAAAATGTTCATGCTCCTCCTGAGAAAAGGCTGAAAAACCTAGGGAAACTAAGATTAATACAAATAAATTTTTCATAATTACTACTTCACCAAATTAATTCCAGTAAAGCTAGCAGGAGTAATTAGTCTTAATTCAGCTTTTATTTCTTCACTTACATTTAAGCCTTCAATAAAACTAGCAATAGAATTTGCATTTATTCCTTCGTTGGTTCTAGTCAGCTCCTTTAATGCTTCATAAGGATTTGGATATGCTTCTCTTCTTAAAACCGTTTGAATTGCTTCTGCAACTACCGCCCAATTCTTTTCAAGGTCTCTAGCAATTGCTTCTTCATTCAAAAGTAATTTAGTCAACCCCTTCTTTAAAGAAGCCAATGCAATCATTGTATGCGCTATTGGAACACCAACGTTTCTCAATACCGTGCTATCCGTTAAATCTCTTTGTAATCTTGAAATAGGCAATTTAGCAGATAGGTGTTCGAAAAAAGCATTCGCTATTCCTAAGTTTCCTTCAGAATTTTCAAAATCAATTGGATTTACTTTGTGGGGCATAGCAGATGACCCTATTTCTCCCGCTTTAATTTTTTGTTTAAAATATTCCATTGAAATGTATGTCCACATATCCCTATCTAAATCAATTAGAATAGTATTAATACGTTTCATGGCATCAAAAAGTGCCGCTAAGTTATCGTAATGCTCAATTTGAGTAGTCGTTTGTGATCTAGATAATTTCAGCTTTTCACCCAAAAATTTATTGGCAAAACCTACCCAATCAATAGAAGGATAAGCTACAAAATGAGCGTTGAAATTCCCCGTAGCTCCTCCAAACTTAGCAGAATATGGAATAGCTCGCATTTGTTCTAATTGAATTTTTAATCGTTCAACAAAAACATATATCTCTTTACCTAATCTTGTCGGAGAAGCCGGCTGACCATGTGTTTTAGCCAACATAGGAATATCTTTCCAATCTGTTGCTAAACCATTTAACTGCTCAACAATTTCTTCAATCATCGGATAATATACATCCTCTAATGCATCTTTGATTGAACGAGGAACAGAGGTGTTGTTAATGTCTTGAGATGTCAGTCCAAAATGAATAAATTCTTTACTGCCCCCACCTATTCCAATCGCATCCAATTGTTCTTTTATAAAATACTCCACCGCTTTAACATCATGATTTGTTACTTTCTCAATCTCTTTAATTCGAAGAGCATGCTCATCCGTAAAGTTTTCGTACAAACCTCTTAAAGCAGAAAATAAACTTTTATCAAAATCCGCTAGCTGCGGCAAGGGTAGTTCACATAATGAGATGAAATACTCTACTTCAACTAATATTCTATATCTAATTAATGCTGCTTCAGAAAAATAATCTCCCAATTGATCTGTTACTCTTCTATATCTTCCGTCAATAGGACTAATTGCGTTTAAAGTAGTAAGGCTCATTTACTGATTTATTTATTTATTGTAAAAATAGGACTGCAAAAATAGGAATTACTACTTGTCTGCCATAAAGATTTTGTATTTTCAACCCACTATTTATCAACTATAATTTTATTATGGGTTGACATTTATGGAAAAACGATAATCGTTGAACCAAAAGAACTGAAAAATGGGTTTTGTTAGAGATTTTAAATTAGGTGTCAAAAGCTATATTAATGCCATAAGATTTATAAAAAAGCATAAACTTTGGGTGTATTTCTTGTATCCTATAATCATCTTTTTCATAATCTATTACATTGGGTTTACTTTTCAAGAACTTAAAAGAGATTATACTGCCAGTGATGAAGACGGGATGATAAAAAAAGTATGGTATTTCTTTGTTTATGGTTTTTTCCTTATGATTTCACATGTTATTTTTAATTTTATGAGGTACATTCTCATCATACTGATTTCTCCAGTACTTTCGATTGTATCCGAAAAAGTTGAAAAAATAATAACTGGAAACAAGTACAAATTCAATCTAAAACAACTTGTAAAGGACATTAAACGAACCGTTAACCTTGCTATTAGAAATGTGTTTTTTGAATTCGGCATTGTTTATGGAGTAGCCATAATTCTATACATAATGTTTTGGATATTACCTGCCCCAGAAGGGACTGCTAAATTTATCTCAAGTCAATTTGCTATGATTGTAGCATTTTATTATTATGGATTTGGGTTTATCGATTTTATGAATGAAAGAAGAAGGTTAACGATTAAGGAAAGTGTGAAATTTGTCAAGGAGCACAAAGGTTTTGCTATTGCATTAGGGTTGGTTTTTACGCTGTTTTTTCACTACACAAACAAGTACTTTATCGCAATAAAAGATGATGTTTCGAGTACTACATTTATGTTTATTATAATGATATCTTCCATCATTATGGCGGTTATACCCATTTTAACGATGGTTGCGGCAACATTAGGAGTGCACGAATTGGTTGACTTAAATAAAAATGCTTTTGCTCTCAAAAATGAAGATAAATTGAATGAAAACAAGGTAGATATTGAAGAATAAAAGGAAATAATTAAATCTAAATTAACTATATTTGTTATTAAGCCAATAAATAAACAATCCAATAGATATATATGAAAAGTTTTTTGACAATCGCATTTGCATTATTCATTACTGCTTATTCACACGCGGGTATTATATTGGTTCCCGACACTACTAAAAACGTTATCGAAAAAGCTAAGATTCAATACAAACTATCTGAAGGAAAGCATCAATATTACGCAAATAATGTTCGGGGTGCACTGACCATTTATCGTGAAGTAATTTCAATAGATAAAGACAATCCTAAAGCGCAATATGGAATTGCTGAATGTCAATATTCATTAAAAAATTTCGAACTAGCCAAAACGCACATTGATATGGCGATTAAATTACATGGAGCAATTGATTCTCTCAAACCAGTGGACAAAGATGTTGATTATTTGCACGGAAACATCTTCTTTAGATTAGGAAAACTAGACAGTGCAATTATAAGCTATCAAGCATTCAAATCA
>CAWUXI010000080.1:0-37972 GCA_963926405.1 uncultured Flavobacteriales bacterium | reverse complement strand
GTGTTCCGGAGATATGGAGAAGAATACGTTGCATTAATCGCAACATACAATACTTTTAAAGGCCGTTCTGCAATAAGGGAAATAGCTAAAACCTTTGGACTACCTAAGGAGGAAATAGATAGAATAATCAGACAGCCTGATCATGTTTTGAACGCAAATCAAATAACGAAGCAATTGTTTAAATATGCTTCTTTACTTGAAGGAATTCCAAACTATTTAGGCATTCATGCAGGAGGAATAATTATATCAGAAAAGTCGCTGTATAATTACACAGCAATGCAAATGCCACCCAAGGGTTTTCCAATAGTACAATGGGACATGCATGTAGCGGAAGATCTTGGCTTTTATAAGTTTGATATACTTTCTCAAAGAGGTCTTGGGCATATTAAAGAAGCGGTTCAAATTATTAAAAAGAATCAGGGTATTGAGATTGATATTCATCAAGTGGAGAAGTTTCAAGAAGATTTACAAGTAAAAAAACAACTCAAATCTGGTGATACGGTAGGGTGCTTCTATATTGAGTCCCCAGCGATGAGGGGTTTATTGAATAAACTTCGTTGTGACAATTACATTTCATTAGTGGCAGCTAGTTCTATTATCCGTCCTGGAGTGGCTAAGTCGGGGATGATGAAATTATATATAGAACGATTTCATAAAGCAAAGTTTGAGTATCTCCATCCAATAATGGAAAAATTGCTTAAGGAGACTTATGGCATTATGATTTATCAAGAAGATGTTATAAAGGTTGCTCATTACTTTGCTGGTATTGATCTTGCTGATGCGGACGTTCTTAGAAGAGCCATGAGTGGAAAGTATCGTTCTAAAAAAGAAATGCAACGGGTTGTTGATTTGTTTTTTGAAAATTGCAAAGCTAAAGGCTATTCTGACGAGTTGACCAACGAAGTATGGAGGCAGATTGAGAGTTTTTCAGGATATTCTTTTTCAAAAGCACATTCGGCATCTTATGCTGTAGAAAGTTTTCAGAGCTTGTATTTGAAAGCGCATTTCCCTTTGGAATTTATGGTAGCTGTAATCAATAATAGGGGAGGCTTCTATTCGACAGAGTTTTATGTCCACGAGGCGAGAGTTTCTGGTGCAACTATCAATGAACCTTGTGTAAATAAAAGTGAACAGAACACCTGTATTTATGGAGCGG
This sequence comes from uncultured Flavobacteriales bacterium, assembly GCA_963926405.1. Lineage (GTDB taxonomy): Bacteria > Bacteroidota > Bacteroidia > Flavobacteriales_D > Parvicellaceae > CALSMU01. The sequence goes on along the minus strand of CAWUXI010000080.1, from coordinate 36,816 downwards.
AGATTTATCTCGGGTTAAGTTTTGTTAAGGAGCTTGAATACAATTTGGTTAAGAAGATTCTTTGCAATAGAGCAGAAGAGGGAATCTATATTGATTTAATAGATTTTATAGAACGAACAAATGTAAGTATCGAACAGCTGTTTATTCTTATTCGGATTAACGCGCTACGCTTTACAGAATTGTCTAAAAAGCAATTAATGTGGCAGAGTCAGTTTGTTTTAAAAGGAGCTCCTAAAGCATCTGAAACAGCTTCGTTATTTAAACTACAAACTAAAACATTTGAACTGCCTACATTAATGCATAACCCTTACGACGATATAATAGATCAAATTCAGTTATTGAATTATCCTTTATGCTCACCCTTTTCTTTGGTAAAGGAACGAATAGAGATGACTATATTAGCGAGTGATTTATCAAAACAAGAAGGTAATATTGTTGTAATTGCAGGCTATTATGTTAATGAGAAGAAGGTTAGGGCAAGTAAAGGGGATGTAATGAAGTTTGGATGTTTCGTTGATTTAAAAGGAAAGTTCTTTGACACTGTTTTTTTTCCTCAGGTACTCAAACAATATCCTTTGCAAGGTAAAGGGTGTTATTACATGATGGGGAAAATCGTTTTGGAATTTGGTTATCCCTCTCTTGAAGTAATTAAGATGAAAAAGATGGAGCTTAAATCAAGAGAGGATTATGACGTAGAGCAAATTGAAATTTCTAATACTATTGACATGCCATTTTTGAAAAGATCCCTTTCCAGTCATTTGATACAGAATAAAAAACTTTCTAAAAATAGAAAGCCGTCCCTCCCGGAACGGCTTTCACCACCTTACAGAAATAACCAGTTTTTAAACCCGAAGTGAAACCAATTACTTCAATGACTAGTTACTATGGTAGTATAACGCAGATTAGAAATAAAGTTACGTTGTTAACTAAAATTTAACATTTTTTATCATTAAAAACAAGACGCTTATCCTTAAAATAGAGTCTTTTACGTAGATTTGATAAAAATGAAATACTTTCGTGTTTTTTGAAATGGGATGTTAAAATAGTGTTTTATCTTTTCCTTGCTTACGCATTTTATGGAATTAGTTACTTGTTTTCTGACGGAGATTATGTAGTCCCATTGCCGATGCTCTTTATTTTTATGCCCATTGTTTCGGTGGTCTTCTTTTTTACGAGTGGATTTAACAAGTATTCTATTTTCTTTTTGTTACTTCCTTTAGGCGCAATGAGCGATTGGATTAGCCAGGTTAATTCAGATGTTAGTGGGGTTTTAGCTTTAACCAATATTGTAGGGTGGATAGCTCTAGGATTGATGCTTTTTTTTAATAAGGAATACCAAGGACAAGCAAATAAAAACATATTGCTTTATTCTTTTCCTATTGCAAGTATATGTGCATTACTCTTCTTATTAAATAACCCTTTACTTAATATTTCTGTTTTTCTTTTAATTGGAATTACCGCAAGTTTTGTTATAAGAGAAGATGAAGAGAAATATAATTTAAACAATTCAATCAGGAGGCTAATGATTCTTTCCTCGTTTATTTCTTGGATGTATCTCATTTCTATGCTATCCATTTATTTAGCTTAATCATCCATATAACAATATACAGGTGGATAGTAAGATTATTTAAACCAATTTCACCGACCTACCTTGAAAGAAGTGGTAGAGTTATCAGTGATTTTCTTTCATAACCAAGCCATTCCGCCGCTCACCCTTGTTTTTTATCATTTATACTTTTTTAACAAATTGAACTGTATGTTTTGTCTAGCTTTGCACTTGCGTATTTCCGTGAAAAAAAGAGTATTGATTATTTAATTTTCAGAAACAACCTAAATGAAAAAACTACTAATTTGCTTAGTTCTCGCAATAATTAGCTCAACTTCAATGGCACAAGACCTTGTTATCAAAGGTAACGTTGTTGACACTGTGAATCAACTTCCTTTGGTCGATGCTGTAGTTATGGCAGTTCGTTTAAGTGATTCTGTTTTGTTAGACTTTAAACGTACAGATTCAAAGGGCTATTTTTTCTTTTCGAATCTTCCGGTGACAACAATAGAGTTATTGATAACCCATCCAAAGTTTGATGAACGTTCTTATTTTATAATTGGAACGCCTGAGAAAAAGGAATTTACAGTCCCTGGTATTATATTACCGAGCGAAAGTCAAGTGTTTGATGAAGTAGTCATTTTTGCAAACAATGAACCTATTTATTTTAGAGGTGACACGCTTGTATATAATGCTGATTCTTTTGCTGTTGGGCAAAATGCTGTTGTTGAAGATTTATTGAAAAAATTACCTGGAATAGATGTAGATGAATCTGGAAATATAACATCTCAAGGAAAATCAATTTCTCAAGTGTTAGTTGATGGGGATGAGTTTTTTGGTTCGGACCCTACAATTGCTACAAGGAATTTAGGAGCTGATGGTGTTGCGTCAGTTCAAGTTTATGAGAAAAAGAATGAGGATGCTGAAGATGGTGACGATGAAACAATTCAAGTAATGGACCTAAAGTTAAAGGAAGATGCCAAAAAGGGCTATTTCGGAAGAATTTCAGGAGCATCTGATGGCGATCAAACACCAGGAGTACCTAATCCATTTTACGAAGGCGAAGTGCTTTTAAATAAGTTTAATAAATCACAAAAAATATCGGTATTTGGATTAGGGTCAAATACGCCAAGGTCTAGTTTTGGCTATAGAGACATGAATAAGTTTGGCTTAGATAATGAAAGTGGCGGCGGGAATAGATGGGATCCTAACGCTTCAACCCCCTCTTCAGGAATTCCTAAAACTTTAAGAACAGGTTTTTATTATAGCGATAAAATTGGAAAGAAAACCAAGATAGGTTTAAATTACTCTTATTATAATACAGAGTTGGATGCTAAATCAAGTAGTTTGTCTCAGTACTTTTTAGCCGACTCGTCTTACTTCACTGACAATTCTGCGAATAATTATTCGACGAATGAATCTCATAGGATTAATTTGAAATTAATTACAGATATTGATTCGTTGACTTACTTAGAGATTAGACCGGGAATTACGTTAGATAGAGCAACTCAAGATGATAATTCATTTTCTTCGTTTTTAACGGAAAAATCTGACACTACCTTGAATACCGTTATAAATAACTTCAATAATTCGGATGGATTTTCGGTGAATTCTAGCGCCAAGTTTCGTAGAAAATTCAAAAAAGAAAAAAGACTATTATCGATAAAGTATAATCTTGATATGTCCGACAATGAGAGTAATGGATCGTTAAAATCTACAACGACTTACTACGATAGTATTCCACCATATAGCGATGTCATCGATCAACAGAAAACGAATGTTAATTCTAGTCAAAAACATACAGGTATATTAACTTATACAGAGCCGTTGAGTAAGAAAATAAAATTAGAAATGGAATACGAATATGAGTATGGTTTATCTGATTTAAGTATCACATCTTTCAATAAGATAAATGGAGAGTATACGGAATTCGTTTCTGACAATTCAAACATTTTCAAAAACATTCGTCAAGAAAATAAAGCTGGAGCAAAATTGATTTACGAATCTAAAAAACATACATTACAAGGGGGAGTTCGAGCACGTAACATTGCAATCACTAATGAGAATTTAATTTCTGATAAAATGATTTTTCAGAACATTAATAACCTGTTACCTAACTTTCTTTATTCCTTTAAACCGACCCGCAGTAAAAAAATTACTTTCAAATATAATACATCTTCAACTCAACCTTCAATAACGGCCTTGCAACCTATTCAAAATATCAGCGATCCTAATAGAATAGCTATAGGTAATCCAGATTTGGTTCCAGATTACCGGCATACTCTGGATGTTAACTTTAATACCTGGTCAGCATTGTCTGGTAAATATATCTGGTCAGGGGCTTCATTTACAATTAATGATAATGCTTTCGCAAATGCTACAAGCTATGATTCATATGGTAGAACTATTTCACAAACGATTAATGTTAATGGAAATCAATTTGCAAATTTATATGGAGGAGCTGGTTTTCCAATTTACAAAAGGGTTCTAAAATTAAACCCTAACGTCAATGGAAGCTATAGCAAATACGGTGGTTTTATTAATGGTGTAGAAAATATTACGCAAAACACATCCATATCTGGAGGGGTCGAGTTGGAATTAGATCTAGACTCTTTGAATATCACTATCGGAAATAATATGTCCTATAGTCAGGCAAATAGTTCATTGTATAATAATACTCCTTATACGAGCCAACGTTATACAGCAAGAATGAAATGGCAACTACCCTTACATTTTATAATTCAATCTGACGTGTCTTATACCGTCAATTCGCAGCTTTCGGAAGGGTATAATTTAAATTTCTTCATATGGAATGCAGAAATTAGTAAAGCGTTTTTGAGAACAGAGAACTTAATTCTTTCGCTTGTAGGTAATGATATCTTAAATCAAAACGTGATAGCCCAAAGGCAAATTAATGGAAATGTAATTACCGATAATAGAACAACAATTATTAGTCGTTATTTCTTATTGAAATTGACAATGAGATTTAATAATAACAAAACAAAAGAAAAAGAGCCAGAGGGCTGGCACTAGTTTTATGAAAGTATTAATTATAGGTTTTTTGGTGTTTATTAGCATGAGTGGTTCAAGTCAGGTTACTTCCGGTAAAATTGTTTTTGAGCGTAAAACTAATTTGCTTAAAAAGTATACGGATGATAGAATGAAAGCTTGGTTAAAAGATAAGAAAGTTAAAATTGATATGTTTGAATTGTACTTCAATGATACAATGTCTATTTTTAAACCGCAAGTTAGTGACTTGGCCGAACAAATGGATTGGTCAACCACTAAAAATACGGTTTACCAGAATTTAAATCAAAATCAACGACTTTCTGTATTAGGGGTTTGGGGAGATAACGTATATGTTCTTGATACATTAAATGTAAGAGAGTGGAAAATGACCTCAAGTAAACGAAAAATAGGAGGTTATGAATGCAGAAGAGTTATATGGCAAAAGGACGATACAACTAGGATTCATGCGTGGTATACACAAGAAATTATTCCTTCGGTTGGGCCAGAATCATTTGGAGGTTTACCCGGGACTATTTTGGGATTGGCAACTGAAGATGGTGGAGTAGTTTATTTTGCTAAAAGTGTTGAGGTTGGTGTAAAAGATATAGCATCGCATATTCCTGAATATCCAGCAAAAAAAGTAAAAACAGAAGCAGAATTAAGAATAGAACTGAATGAGAAGTTTGGAGACAAACCATGGGGAAAATTAATGCTAGAAGGCATTTTTGCTTGGTAATAAGTTCTGAATAAAGAGTGTGCTATAAAATCTAATGCATTAGAATTGGAACCTTTCTAGGATATATAAGTAAAAGGGCTTACATTTATTATTGATAAAATTTAAGAATATTATTATGAAAAAGTTACTGCTCGTATTAATTACCTTTTCTAACATAAATTATTTTGCTCAGGTTACATTGGGGGATGGTAAAAGTTGGGCAAAAGATAATGGGGTTAAATTACATCCAGATTTAACCAGTTATATAGGAAAGACTGATTTTTCAGCTCCAGTTATTATTACGCGCGATGGAGGTGTTATGATCATAGGTGAATATTCTGAAGGTTCTTCTAAAGGGGCTAAAGTGATTTTTTTTAACGAAAACAAGGAGGTTATTTGGTCTCACTTTTTTGGTTCAAAAAATGATAACACAGAAGCGCAAAGTATAATTGAAGATAGAACAGGGTACTTTTATGTTTTTATGGAAGCACATAGCAAGTTAGACGCTACCGATACTAGAGAAAGAGTTGTAAAGTTAAATTCTAGAGGAGAAATCCAATGGGATTATGCTTTGGAAGAAAAAGAGGAACATTATCACCGTCATTGTGCATATGTTAAACTAGATGAAGATGGAAAGCATTTAATATTGTTTGGAACGGTTCAACCGGATAAAGTTGCAATTGAGAAAAATGAACATTACTCATGGAAAGCGAAACTGGATGGTAATGGGAAATTGGATTCTGAAATAGGTGAGCTTTTAAAAGATTAACGGAATAATAATTTTCCTTTTAAACCTAGATCTCGACAAATTTAGATAATGGTTTTTTTATTTTAGAAACACAACTTAATCAGTATTTTTAATTTATCCGAATTTATTGTTTAGAATATAATAGAACTAAAAATAGTATTCCAATATGACGAAATCAATTTATACCATCTTCTTTTTACTGTTTATTTTAACGGGTTCTTTAGCTGCAAATGTCAGTGTCAATCATATTGTTGAGAAAAATTCAGAGAAGAATGAGTATAAAATCACATCTGTTTTCCTAGGTGCCACCAATGCCGAATTTGCAAAAGTTTCTTTTAAAATTCCAGAAGGAGTAAATGTAATTACTCCCTCGTCTGGAGTTAATGTTGCTAAGAAGGAAAGCGATGGAATATCCTTTTACTCACTTTCTGTAGGCGATGAAGGGGTGACAACCATTTTTTATATACAACCTTCTATTGAACAAGATATTTCCATTGGCGTAAAGTTTATTTATGCTGTCGGAGAAAACAAAATGAAACCAAATATTGAAAACTTAATTATTTCAATAGGGTCAGCGGATTATCCCTCGTATCAAGGCGTTACACCTGAAGATAATTCTTTTGTGATAAAGGATTTAAGTGATAATAATTCCGATGTTTCAGAGACTACAGGAAATAAAGAAAGTAAGGAGCGTTTGGAAAATATAGATAAGGCTAGTTTTAATGGTAATTATTCAATTCAGTTATTATCTCTTTCAGAGTATAGCGACATACGAGTTATGGAGTTTTGTATTAAACACAAGCTTAAAACAGGTGATTTAATTAAACGAAATGTAGGGAACCTAACCAAAGTGTCAATTGGGTCATACAGTTCTAAAGAGGCTGCAAATCTAGCTAAGAAGAACATGATTTCTGGAGATGCACTGTTAGACGATGCATTTGTAGTCAAATTTAAATAATAGGTATTCTATCATCATCATAATAGAACTTCTTAACTTTGCCAAAAGCCTTTATATTGAGAAATGGACGAGTGTAATAGCAGTTAAGTTGCTAATTACATTGTTCTTATTTAGAATTATTATAATTTACAAAAAATTTAGAAATCGATTTGGAACACGTAGTAATTATTGGAAATGGCATCTCGGGAGTTACTGCTGCTCGTCATATCCGTAAATTAAGCAATAAGCGTATTACGATTGTTTCTGCTGAAACAGATTATTTCTTTTCTAGAACTGCTCTTATGTATGTTTACATGGGGCATATGAAATTTGAACATACACAACCTTACGAAAATTGGTTTTGGGAAAAGAATCGAATTGAATTGAAGAGAGGATTTGTTGAAAAGATAGATTATGATTCTAAAGTATTAAGTTTTTCTGGAAGGGGTAAAATGACTTATGATCAATTAATTCTTGCAGTTGGTTCCAAACCAAATAAATTTGGTTGGCCGGGGCAAGATTTAAAAGGAGTTCAAGGATTGTACAGTAAGCAAGACTTGGACTTAATGGAAAAGAATACTTCCGAACATAAAGTAGAAAGAGCTGTTATAGTTGGAGGAGGGTTAATTGGTGTTGAAATGGCTGAAATGCTTCATTCTAGAAATATTCCAGTTTCAATCTTGGTAAGAGAAGAAAAGTTTTGGGGAAATATACTTCCATTAAAGGAAGCGGATATTATAGAAAGACACTTAGTAAAAAATAATATTGATTTGCATTTTGCTACGGAATTGAAAGAAATTATTTCAGATGAAAACGGGCGTGTAAAATCTGTAATTACATCTACTGGAGAAGAATTAGCTTGTCAGTTTGTTGGCTTAACTCCAGGGGTGTCGCCAAATATAGATTTCTTAAAAGAGACTGCGCTAGAAACCGAAGAAGGTATTGTTGTTAATCAATTCCTAGAGACGAATCAACCGGATGTTTATTCAATTGGTGATTGTGCTCAGTTTTCGAAACCAGTAGCAGGAAGAAAAAAAATAGAGCAAGTTTGGTATACAGGTCGTATAATGGGAGAAACAGTTGCGCAAACTATATGTGGGAATAAACTAGCCTACAAACCGGGGCATTGGTTCAATTCTGCTAAATTTTTTGATATAGAATACCAAACTTATGGATGGGTGCACTCAACACGACAAGAAGGTGAAACAAATTTTTATTGGGAACATAAAAATGGTGAAATGTGTATGCATTTTGTGTTTGATAAAGTTTCAAGGAAGTTTTTAGGTCTTAATACCTTTGGAATTAGAATTCGACATGAAGTAATGAATCGTCATTTAGATGGTAATGCCACTATTGATAAAGTAATGGAGCAGCTAAAAGATGCTAATTTTGATCCAGAGTTTTATAGATTATACGAAGATGAAATTGTTGCGAAATTCAATAAAGAACAGGGAACAAATATTTCAGTAAAAAAGAGAAGTTGGAAACGAATTTTAGGTGTCGGGTAGTATGAAAAATATAAGAAATATTGGTCTAGTTGTTTTCCTTATAGGTTTTGCAATTTTCATTGCATCTCTATTTATCGGTAACTATAAAATTTCAGAAGAAAAGTTAAAATCTCTGTATGATACTACAGAAAAAATTGACAAAGGCGACACCATAGTCGCAAGTTTGACAAAGGCTGCTATTGAATTGGGGATACTAGATAAAGAGTTTAGTAACCAATTTTCATTTAGTTCTCACTTAGCTGATTTACTTAGCAAATCAAATGCGAACATTTCTAAAATATTTGCTGAAAAAGATGGAATAACTACAATAGAAGTTGAAGCAATTTATGCTTTAGTAATTTCAGATGGTAAGGTAATATATAGTAAGGATATTCTTAAAGCAGTGTTTCCAGGTAGTGAGAGCAAACAGAAGGTATTAAGAGATAATACCAGCTGGATGTTCAACGAAAGTAAATCGTATGAAACGGCTGATGACTTTAAAAAGGATTTTGAAAAGAAACTGAAAGAAATTAATGGAAAACTAGGGAAGAAATATTTTGTCTGGGACAATAAATATTCTCGGTTTTATTTAGTAAAAGTATCCTCGAATGGACTAATTACCGATAATAAAGGATTGTTTTTATTCTTAACATTTGGTCTTTGTATTATTGGGGCACTAATGTATATTCTGCCTGGGGCAATTTTAATGGGTGGCCCTGGAATTAAAAATAATGGTGTCTATCATGATGCTGCAACCAGTAGAGGATGGATTGGAATCTTAGCTTTCGTTTTCTTATTCTTTTTTTACATTCTGCTGTATTTTTATCCGTGGCTAATTGTTAATTGGACAAGTATAGTAGATCCTTTCAAAGGCTTGTTTATTAAGGGTGCTTCTGCGTCTCAATGGTTTTTATACGGTACATTATACACAGTTTCTATGGCTGTAATGGGAATAAGGATGTTTATCAAGTACCGCCATGATCGCTATCAAATAGTTCGAACTGCAAGTGTGTTATTTTTTCAAATAATTTTTGCATTCCTATTAGTGGAAATTCTGCCCTTATTTGATTTACCTGCTATGGACTTGAAAAATGCATGGCCATTAGATTATGATATGTTCTTTGATTGGAACGTGAAAGGTCACTTTGATTCAGGAACAGTTGGAATATTTATGTTTGTTTGGGGAATTTTTCTGAGCGTAATCGTTATTCCGGTAATGGTTTATTTCTATGGAAAAAGATGGTATTGCTCATGGGTTTGTGGATGTGGAGGTTTAGCCGAAACTTTAGGAGATCCTTATAGACAATTATCTGATAAGAGGTTAATTACATGGAAAATTGAAAGATGGATGATTTATAGTGTGTTTCTATTTGCAATAATCATGACCATATTCGCTGGTTATCATTCTTATAATGAAGTGAACTATCCAGAAATGAGGAGCAAAGATGTGTTATTCGGAATGTCTGCCTATAATATTAGAGAATGGTATGGCTTTTTAATCGGGTCAATTTTCGCAGGAGTTATCGGTACAGGTTTTTATCCAATTCTTGGGAATCGAGCTTGGTGTCGATTTGGTTGTCCTTTAGCTGCATATATGGGAATCGTTCAGCGATTCAAGTCTAGATTTAGAATAACAACCAACGGAGGACAATGTATTTCTTGTGGAAATTGTTCTACTTATTGTGAACAGGGGATTGATGTTCGAGCTTACGCTCAGAAAGGACAAAATATAGTTCGTTCTTCTTGTGTAGGATGTGGAGTTTGCTCTGCTGTTTGCCCAAGAGGAGTTCTTAACCTAGAAAATGCGCCTAATACTGATGGTTCTAGAATGGAAGCTCCAGAAGTAATTCTAGGAAACCAAGGGTTGAAAGAGTTTTTAAATAAATAATAATTACGTCCTTTTATTAATGATTCAAAAACCAACTATCGATGTTGTGATACCTGCCTTCAATGAGCAGGAGTCAATCGTGCACATATTAAATGATATGCCGATGGATTGGGTTCGTGAAGTAGTAGTGGTTAATAATAATTCTACTGATGATACTGTAAAAAGAGCTGCTGGAAATGGAGCAACAGTTATAGATGAACCAAAGCAAGGATATGGATATGCATGCTTGAAAGGAATTGATTACTTAAAGAATAAATCAAACCAACCAGATATTATTGTTTTTATGGATGCAGATTATTCTGACCATCCAGAGGAATTACCTTTAGTGGTTCAGCCAATCATTGAAAGAAACATGGACATGGTGATTGGATCAAGAGCTTTAGGAGTAAGAGAGAAGAAGTCTATGATGCCACAGCAACTATTTGGAAATTGGTTAGCTACCCGGCTTATTAGGTTGTTTTATGGTGCTAGATTTACAGACTTAGGTCCTTTTAGGGCGTTGAAGTTTGAAAAATTGTTAGAACTAAACATGCAAGACACTACATATGGTTGGACAGTTGAGATGCAAGTAAAAGCTGCAAAAAAAAAATATGAATTTTGCGAAGTGCCTGTAAGTTATAGAGAAAGAATAGGGGTTTCTAAAGTAACGGGAACAATAAAAGGAACTATTTTAGCAGGGTATAAGATCATATTTACAATATTTAAATACGTTTTTAAGAAATAACATGGAATTCGTCATTATCGCTCTATATATTTTCTTTTTGAGCTTTATTTTGCTATATGCAATTGCAGAACTCAACCTAACATTTGCTTACCTAAGAGATAAATCGAAAACTAAAGGGGTTCAAGAAAAGTCTTTCAATAACGACGGAGAGAAACCTTTCGTTACAATACAGCTACCCGTTTACAATGAACTTTATGTAATTGAACGCTTAATCGATGCAGTTGCTAATTTTGATTGGCCAATAGAAAAGTTAGAAATTCAAGTGTTGGATGATTCTAATGATGAAACCGTAGAGATTATTGCCAATAAAGTAAAGGAATGGAGGCAGAAAGGAATTGATATTACACAAGTAATTCGACCAAAGAGAGAAGGCTTTAAAGCAGGTGCTCTGGCTTATGGCATGAATCTGTTAAAAGGTGAATACATTGCTATTTTTGACGCTGATTTTGTTCCCGAACCGGATTTTTTAAATAGAACGATTCCTTATTTTGAAGATGATAAAATTGGTGTTGTTCAGACGCGGTGGGGTCATTTAAATAAGGAATATTCAATTTTAACCAAGCTGCAAGCATTTGCTTTAGATGCTCATTTTAAAATTGAGCAAAGAGGGAGGAATTCTAGAGGTCACTTTATAAATTTTAATGGTACTGCAGGAATTTGGAGAAAAACTACCATTGAAGATTCTGGAGGTTGGCAATCAGATACATTGACCGAAGATTTAGATTTAAGTTATAGAGCTCAATTAAAAGGATGGAAGTTTAAGTATCTAGAAGATGTTGAATCTCCAGCGGAATTGCCTGTAACGATGACTGCTCTTAAAAGTCAGCAGTTTAGATGGAGTAAAGGAGCGGCTGAATGTACTAGAAAGAACTTAGGTAAAGTTCTAATTAAAAGAGGTATTGGACTAAAAACAAAAATCAATGCTACTTTTCACCTTTTAAATAGCTTTTTGTTCATTTGCGTTATTTCTTTAGTACTGTTAAGTATTCCAGCTATGTTGGTTATTAATCAATTTCCTCAGTACGACGATATCTTCAGGAATTCCTTATCTTTTTTCTTTGTTAGTACTATAATACTTGGAATAATTTACTTTGTAGCCAATAAGTCCCCAGAGGATAATTTTATTATTGCTTTATTTAAGTTTATTCTGTTTTTTCCTATGTTTTTAGCTTTAACTATGGGTATAGGATTATATAACGCAATTGGAGTAGTGGAAGGTTATTTGGGCAAGAAATCCCCTTTTATTAGAACACCTAAATTTAATGTTAACACCAAATCTGATTCCTTGAAAGCAAATAAGTATGTGACTTCTTCATTTAATCCTATGGCTATATTGGAATTCCTGCTTGTTCTTTATGCTGGCTATGGAATATATGTAGCTTTACAATTTCAGAACCACTATATGCTTGTCTTTCTAGTTATGATTGCTGTCGGATTTGGTTATACGAGTTTTTACACGGTAAAACATGGAGTCGCTGCTAAATAAACAATCAGCTATAGTTTCCCTAACAGGAGCAATCTCTCTTTTCTTTTTTGGGTATTATATCACACGGGACAATGAGCTTTCTTTGTTCCTAGTTTATGCCATTTTAACAGGATTATTCTTTTATGTTTTTCCCTTTTGGAAATCAGTTGTAAAACCAAAACTTGATTTTAAGCAAGTACTCGTTATCGCACTTCTATTTAGGCTTGTGTTACTTTTTTCAACGCCAAGCTTAAGTGACGATTACCACCGTTTTATATGGGATGGGGAACTGATTTCAAATGGAAATAACCCTTATGAGTTTAAACCAGTAAATCAGGAATTTGATAGTCCGAAACATGAGATCACCTTAAAGTATCGAACATACAACAAAATTAACTCTAAAGAATATTACTCGGTTTACCCACCCGTAAATCAAGTGCTCTTTGGTTTGGTAGAATATGCTTCTGGAAATAATTCCTATCACTTCATAATCTTACTGCGATTATTACTTATTTGTTTTGACATTGGTGTTATTCTCCTTTTAGCTAAACTATTGAAGTGGTTCAGTAAAAAGAAAGAGCTAGTAGTTATCTATGCATTAAACCCTTTAGTTATAACAGAGCTTACCGGTAACTTGCATTTTGAAGGTGTTACATTGTTTTTTGTATTAGCGTCCATTTGGTTTCTTATTCAAAAAAGGACAGTTCAATCGGGACTATTGTATGCTTTAGCCATCTGTACTAAATTGATTCCAATATTGTTTTTACCATTATTTATATTTAGAATGAAATGGAAAAAGTTGGTTATTTTTTATTGTGTGATTGGCTTTGTTACATTGCTTTTATTTCTTCCATTTATGGATGTAAATCTTCTTGATACATTTGGGTCTAGTATAAGTTTGTATTTTAAAACTTTTGAGTTTAATGGAAGTTTGTACAATGTGTTTAGAGAAATTGGTTTTCAAATTTATGGATACAATCAGATAGAGAATATTGGAAAAATAGGTCAAGTAATGGTTCTGGTTTCGGCTGTTTTAATATTAATAAAAAGTAGACGTAATAAAGATTTAAAAAGCATCTTTAAGCATATAGTATGGTTGTTACTAATCTACTATGCATTTGCGTCCATTGTACATCCTTGGTATATTATCTACCTCTTAACCTTATCTATTTTTACGAATTTGAGGTTTCCGTTAGTCTGGAGTTTTGTAGTTGTATTAAGTTATTACGCCTATCGAGATGTTGGTGTTGTTAATGAAAGTTATTGGTTGATTGGCTTTGAGTATTTAATTTTATTGATAGCAATTGTTTGGGACGTAAATGCGACACGAAGAATTAAAGGAACTAACGTAACTGATTTGTAGTTTCGTTTCAATTTGATGAAATTACTTCTTGCTCCATGGATGATGGTCCAGAATGACTTGTTTTAAGAAACTTCTGTCTAGATGTGTATAGATTTCAGTGGTTGTGATAGATTCGTGGCCTAGCATTTCTTGTACGGCACGCAAATTAGCGCCACCTTCTACTAAATGTGTCGCAAATGAATGCCGAAAGGTATGAGGAGATATACTTTTTTCCAGCCCAATCTTTTCTGCTAGTTGTTTTATTATGGTGAAAATCATAACCCTCGTCAATGATTTTCCTCTTCTGTTCAAAAAAACAAAATCTTCAAACCCTTTTTGTATTATTTGATGAACGCGTACTTCGTTAATATAAATTTTTAATTGCTTCAATGCTTTTCCTCCTATCGGAACAAGTCTTTGCTTATCACCTTTACCAATAATTCGGACAAAACCTTCTTCCCAGAATATTTCGGATAGTTGCATTGTAGTAAGCTCTGTTACACGAAGCCCGCAACCGTAAAGTGTTTCAAGTATAGCCAAATTCCTTTCCCCTTGAGCATTACTTCTATCAACAGCGTTTATCAGAGAATCAACTTCATCAATAGAAAGTGTGTCAGGCAGTTTTCTTCCGAGTCTTGGTGACTCTAGTAATTCAGAAGGGTCTACTTTTATCATATTTTCTAAAATCAAGTATTTAAAAAAAGATTTAATTCCTGAAATTATTCGGGCCTGACTTCTTGCAGATAAACCAACTTCATTTATCCATTTAATAAAGCCCTGCAAATCATCAATTGATATAGAATTAATGGGTTTTTCTATTTCTAAAATTTGATGAAAATAGTTATCCAATTTACGAACATCACGCAAGTAATTAGAAATAGAATTATCTGAAAGAGAGCGTTCTAATTTAAGATAAGCATTAAAGCCTGCTATTGTACTTTGCCATGACATAACGGTGCACTAATGTAGAGATAAAAAAGATATAATGTTTTTTGTAAAAACACTTGCATATACAAAAATCCGTTCTATTTTTGCAGCCTTCAGGATAGTTGGCAGAGTGGTCGAATGCGGTAGTCTTGAAAACTACTGTACCGCAAGGTACCGGGGGTTCGAATCCCTCACTGTCCGCAAAAAGGGATAACTAAAAGTTTTATTTGGTTATCCCTTTTTTTCTCTAACCCCTCTAAGTTTTGATCTGACAGCATTTATTTTAGCATTGAAAGATTCAGTCGAAGCATTAGTACTACTACTTCCAAAATATTATATTTGTTACAATTATATGGAAATAGAAAATCAAAATATTCAAATATCAATTGTAGTTCCTTTATTCAACGAAGAGGAATCTATCGGTGAATTGACTGATTGGATTGATAAGGTTTGTACTGAGAACAATTATAATTATGAGGTCATAATGGTTGATGATGGCAGTACTGACAGCTCTTGGAAGAAGGTTGAAGAGTTAATGGTTTCTAATAATAAAATTAAAGGAATTTCATTTCGTCGTAATTATGGAAAGTCAGCTGCATTAAATGTCGCT
Organism: uncultured Flavobacteriales bacterium; assembly: GCA_963926405.1. GTDB lineage: Bacteria > Bacteroidota > Bacteroidia > Flavobacteriales_D > Parvicellaceae > CALSMU01. The sequence continues at coordinate 21,418 of CAWUXI010000080.1, read as the reverse complement.
TTTGAAGCTGTAAAAGGAGATGTGGTAATCACCATGGATGCAGATTTACAAGATAGTCCAGATGAGATTCCTGAGTTGTATCAAATGGTTAAGGAAGAAGGTTTTGATATTGTGTCTGGTTGGAAAAAGAAACGATATGACCCAATAACGAAGACTATTCCTACTAAATTATATAATGCTGCAACGCGAAGAGTAAGTGGAATAAAGCTGCATGATATGAATTGTGGTTTAAAAGCTTATAAGAAAGAAGTGGTAAAATCCATAGAAGTTTACGGAGAAATGCACCGTTACATTCCTGTTATTGCAAAATGGGCAGGATTTAATAATATCGGTGAAAAAGTTGTTCAACACCAAGAAAGAAAATACGGTAAAACGAAATTTGGTTTAGAAAGATTTCTTTTTGGGTTTTTAGATCTGTTTAGCATAACATTTATTGGTCGTTTTGGTAAACGACCAATGCATTTTTTTGGCACTTTAGGGACTTTGATGTTCGTTATCGGATTTTGTTTTTCATTGTGGATTGGAATTGACAAGTTATTTATAGATAAAACGGGAACTTTAATTGCATCGAGACCAAGCTTTTATATAGCATTGACTTGTATGATTCTTGGCGTTCAAATGTTTTTAGCTGGTTTCTTGGGTGAAATGCTTGCTCGGAATTCTCCTAATCGAAACATCTACTTAATCAAAGCGAAAACATCTAACTTGGATGACTAATCGAAAGAAAGTTGTTATTGTTGGTCCTGCTTATCCTTTAAGAGGTGGGATAGCAAATTTTAATGAAGCTTTATCGAGAGAAATGAACCTAAAAGGGTATGCTACAGAGGTGGTCTCATTCTCCTATCAATACCCTAAAATTCTTTTTCCTGGTAAAACCCAGTTTGCAGAAGGTAAAGGCCCAGAAGATTTAAAAATTCACACAAAAATAAATTCTATCAATCCAATAAATTGGATAACAACAGCAAAGTTTATTACTGGGTTAAAACCGGATTATGTTATCATTCGTTTTTGGTTGCCTTTTATGGGGCCAGCACTTGGTACAATAGCCGGAAAATTGCGTAAGAAAGGAATTAAGGTGTTGGCGATTACAGACAATGTAATACCGCATGAACCTCGAACAGGAGATAGATTGCTAACGAAGTACTTTCTTAAAAGATGTGACGGATTTATTACGCTTTCTAAATCTGTATTAGAAGATATTTCTCAATTTACAGATAACCAAAATAAAATAATGTTGCCACATCCTGTGTATAATATTTTTGGAGAATCTGTTAGTAGGAATACAGGTATTGAGAAATTGAACTTAGACGTAAATTCAAAATATATCTTGTTTTTTGGTTTGATTAGAGGATATAAAGGATTGGACTTGGCTTTGAAAGCTATGCAAGATTCTCGAATTAAAGAATTAGGGATAAAGCTTATTATAGCAGGAGAGTTTTACGACAAAAAGGAAAAGTACTCGGAGCTATTAGAAGCTGGTAAAGATTCCGTTTTATTATTTGATCATTATATCCCTCAGGAAGAAGTTAAGTACTATTTCGCGGCATCTGACTGCGTTGTGCAGCCCTATAAGGCAGCTACACAGAGTGGTATTACACAAGTAGCGTATAACTTCAATAAACCAATGATAGTTACTAATGTGGGAGGCTTACCTGAGATTGTAGCGCATGATAAAGTAGGATATGTTACTGAGTTAAATGAAACTGCAGTTGCAGACGCAATCGTTCGTTTTTACACTGAAAACAAAAAAGCTGAATTTGAAAAAAATGTAGAACTGGAAAAAGAGAAGTTTTCGTGGGGACATTTTATTGACAGTTTAGCTGATTTTGAAGAAGGAGTTTAATTACATTTAATTATCCAGGATCAAAACTACCTGTCCATTAGTCCGTTTCTACCGTCATTACGAGTAAGGCGATGTAATCTATCTTTTATTATAAGATTGCTTCTTTTCGTTATACGAAAATCGCAATGACGTTTTGCTTGAGAGGTACCCGTTTACTTTTGTGAGTAGTATTTCTAAACATAAAGCCAAACGTCATTACGAGCAAAGCGAAGTAATCTATTAGTCTGTTTTCAAATCACAACTGCCCAGACAAGTCCTCCCAGTTTGGATTTGATGTTTCAACTAGAATTATTTTATTCTTTCTAGATCCTGATTTTATTCTTTTTTCTTCAGTAATAGCTTCTACGATAGAATCAAAACCTTTGTAATAAACTAGTTTGTTAACACTGTATCTACTCGTAAAAGCTATGTGATAATTTTTAAATTTATGCTGGTACATTCGAACGGGGAGATTACTCGTCACTCCTGTATAAAGTACGTTATTGTTTCTGTTGGTGAGTATATATACGGCTCCGCGTTTTGTCATAATAAATTGATGTATTGTTTTGAGGTAATAATAGATAGGGACTTGTAATGCTCAACTCTTACGTCATTGCGAACGGAATCCATCTTGTCGTCGGCTTGAGATTACTTCTGTTTGCTTTGCAAACCTCGTAATGACATGCTATGCGAAATACATAGTTTTTGGTCATTGTGAGCACAGCGAAGCAATCTCACGGATAGGAATTATTAATTTTAATAATAGCCTAAGCACTGTGTCTCATATTCTGAAAAGGATGTATGGAAGTAAAGAGGTTCTATACAAGCTGAGGAATCAACTGAGCCCATCATTTTTTCAAATTCTTCGTTAGTTAAGTCGAACATAAGGTCTTCTGATAAATATTCGAAGTTGCGCAAGTCACTTATAGTTAATCGGTGATCTTCAGCTTCTGTTTGATCAATAACATTTGTGTTTGATTGGTATTGTGAGGGAGTATTCATAATTAGGATATATATATAAGGTTATAGTAAAAAAAAAGTAACGCTCACTGAGATTGTGAGCGTTACTGTCTAAGTAATAACTATTGTTTTTTACCTAGCATTAATAATTCTTGTACAACAATTTCGGTTACATATTTTTTGTTTCCGTCTTTGTCATCATATGCACGGTTGTTTAATTTACCTTCAATACATATCTCTTTTCCTTTTTCAAGATGTTGTTCAGCGATTTCCGCTAGGTTTCCAAAAACAGTTAGATTGTGCCATTGCGTTTCTTTGATAGTTTCTCCTTTTTTATTTTTGTATGTATCGTTAGTAGCGAGTGTTAATTTCACTAGTTTCTTGCCATCTTTTAAAGCTATTACTTCTGGTGTAGTTCCTAAATTTCCGATTAATTGCACTCTGTTTCTTAAGTTATTCATAATAAATGTGTGTTTGTTTTGTTACTAACTATTCATAGATAGCGTAACGGATTAGTAATTAAATTGTAGTTTTATTCTGTCTATATTTTGGAATCGACGATGCAAAGTAATGGAGGTTTCAAAACGTTATCCGTACTTTAACTAATTAACATTCGTTTAGAGTCGTAAGTAAATGTTTAAAAATGAATAAAAAGCATTATATCAGCAAGTTATCTATTTTATTTTTTTTAATTATTTCTATTGTTTTTTCTTGCGGTAATGAAAATAAAGTTGAAAAAGATACTATTTACGTTCCTCATAAGCTGAAAATTGACAGTATCAATGCTTCTGAATTTGCTAATTCGTTTATTCTAGATATTTATAATTCTGACACAGTTAATGCAAGAAGTAAAATTCAAATTAAATACAATTCAGATTCGATTTTTGTTTCTGATCTTTTAGCCAATGAAGATGTATTTAACAACTTTGATTTATTTTCAGTTTTACATCAGCCTATTCTAACAGGAGGAGAGTTGGATTTTCAATTTTATGAAGTCCAGAATGAGAATAGTATAATTTGGTTTAGATTATTTGCAGCACCTCTGGAGTTGAATTACTTTAGATTAACTTTGGCAGTAGCGGATAATGCGATCGTAATTTCTGATTTTACTTCTTTTAATACTCCTAATAGTTGCAATGAAATGATGACAGAATTGGTTGATCTTATGTATACCAAGCGACAGTTAAGTAATATTGATTTGATAGAAGGTTTTAATGTAATGGATTCTACAATTATTGCTTTTTATTCTTTAAATCCATATTTAGCTGATTTATATTATTCTAAGATGGACATTGCTTTACGGGAAACTGGAATAATGAAGTCTATAAAATATAATTTAGATTTTCATTCGTCTGCTGAAATACGCACCAATGCTTTAATACGAAAAAATCATGAAATTGGAAAAGGTGGAAGCCTAGAATGGTCATGGTTGAGGCAATACTATTTGAATCTTGAGTCTAAGAGTTATACAAAAGTAAGGGAAGCTATTGAAGGATTAAGCAAGTCTGTTGGAGAAGATCCAATCTTAATATATTTAAAAGCAGCAACGTATTTTGAAGAGTATAATTATTTAACAGCATTGGAATTTTACAATGAAGCACTTGCAATAGAGCCAACTGTTCCAAATATACATTTTGCAAAAGTTGTTTGTTTGATTGAAATGAAAGAGTTTACGGAAGCTGCAGAGAGCTTGCTGGTAATGGAAGATTACTTTGATGTAACAAATACCAATTGGGATAAGGAGTTTATGGCATATCCAGAATTTTTAATCAGTGACGTATATTCTAGATGGTTAGAAAGAGTAAGGGCAAATGCGGCGTTGTAAAAAAGAATTAATCTAGTTTTCTCTTTTTAATTTCCATCTTTTATGACTCCAAAGCCAAAATTCAGGATTAGCAATTATATCCTTTTCAAGAATTTTTGTGTTCAGTTCTGTTAACTCACCATTCGCTGTGGTAGTAGGATTGTCTGACACAAGGTGTAACTCACCTTCGTAATAACCCCTTTTGACTTTATGGATAGAACAAAATACTACAGGCCTGTTATATTCCTTTGCATATTTTTCAGCACCAAAAAACACAGCAGTTTCTTGATTTAAAAATGTCATCCAATGGCATTTTTTATTATTTGAAGGGCTTTGATCTATGCCGAAAATAATTCCATTAGGTTTATCAAATTTTTTCTCAAAAGTTTCTTTGGTTTCCCGCATTGAACATAATACTAATCCAAACCGTTCACGGGAACTTTTCATTTTGCTATTGAAAAATTTATTATGCAGAGGCTTGTAAATCCCTATTGGAAGATGTTTTAATTCGCAATTGATTCCAGATGCTAATATCTCCCAGTTATTGTAATGTCCTCCAGTAAACACGACATCTTTTCCTTGTTCGTAAAATTGGTCTGCTACTTCTGGGTTTCTTAATTTAAATCGTTTGCGAAGTTGTTTTTCTGAGATGGTGAATCCTTTAAGGCTTTCTAATATTAAATCGCAAAAATGACGATAGAACTTGCGCATTATCCTTTTGTGCTCAATTTCTGTTTTTTCTGGAAATGAGTTTTTGATATTCTTTAGTATAACTTTTTTACGGTATCCGATAATAAAATACATGATTACAAAGACAAAATCAGATAAGAGGTATAAGAAAAAGTAAGGGAGGTAAGATATTGGTAAAATAAAAATGTAATATGCTATTTTGCTTCCCATGAATTTAAATTGAACTGCAAATGTATCTGAAATATTGAAACGCGTTAAAGTTTTTTTACATCGAGTGTCATTTCAGCCAATTCGTAGCATTGTTCATCACAATTCCAAAATGAAGATTGCTTTATTTTATCACCATCCAAAGCTATGATTGTGAAGTTGGATTCATAATAATACGCTTCAACAGCATATCTATTTCCAAGTGGTAAATAATAGCTTTTTTCCTCGCTCCAGAGTGTATCGTAAAACAAAATTTCATTCTGATCAGCATATCCTTTGTATACAATTATTGGAATGCCATTTCCTTTATAGCTAACCTCTATATTAACATTTCCACTGTCGTATGGTAAAGTGTCACAAAACACATCCGGATCACAATCATCTTTTTGCTTTGTGCAATGACTTAAAGTAAAAGCAATACCTAGAATCAATACAAACACTATGTTATTAAATGCCTTCATTTTAAAATAAAATTTAAACCAAGGGTCACTCTTGAGTCAGGCACGTTTACTAATCCGTCTGAAAAGTGTATGTATCCAATCTTGAAATTAAGGTCTTCCGAGAAATTAAAACAGAGCCCAGCCATTGGTGCGGTGATAAATGTTGGTTTTCTATTTGCTTTGGTCCCCTTATAGTTCCCTAATAAGAACCCTGTTTTTGTTCCTGCAAAAAACTGAGTGTCTGTGCCCCAGAGATTAAAGTGCAGAAACCTTTTGTCGACATCAAGAGATATAAAGTATTTAACCTCGTTATATTGTCGAATGATATTGTTGTCTTCTCTTATTTGAACTTTTTTTTTAAATGGTCGAAATTCAAAATTCAATTTAGCTCCCCATTCATTTTGCACATCTTCTATTCCTCCAGAAAATGACCAAAACAAATCATCGAAATTGAAATCAAAAGTTAAAACCGAAAGCGATCCTCGAATATTGGGGCGTTGAATATCATTACCTTCTTGAGAGAATGACGTGAAACATGAAAGCATGAAAAGAAGCAACAACTTATTCATGACTCAAAAGTAAGTATTTATTATAATATTTATTATTCGGAGCTATTTATCTATGATTTACTTTCTTATGAAGGTTTGAATAGGGGTTCATTGTCATTCCGTTTGATACCAAAGTGTTATCTATTAAAATTACATAAGTAGGTATTTTTCTATGAGTGATTTATTTTATTCTTGATGAATTTTATTTAAAAATAAATTAATTATTATTCAATGATAGGAATCCACTTTGAAATAAAAATTAGCTATAAATATCAATATATTTAGTCTATAATTGCATTCAAATTAATAAATAAACATGAAGAAGAGTATAATTATTGGGCTAATAGCTTTAGCATTTGTTAGTTGTTCAGAAAACAAAGAAAGTGAGAATATAACAGAAGGCAATAGACTTCAGGGAACTTCAGGTTACACAATTGATTGTGATTTTGGAGGAGTGGATATTTCAAAAGCATATTTGTCACAATACGTCAAAGGAAATTGGGAACATAAAGATTCTGCAGCTATTATTGAAGGTAAATTTTCTTTTTCTGGTGAACTAGAGCTACCCGAACTATGGTATATAAAGTTTGACGATAAAAAAGAATACGTTTCTGTGTTTATTGAAAATAGTAATATTTCAATTTCAGGATCTACTTTAGATAGAGATAGTGTTATAATTTTAGGTTCTTCTATTCATGATGCTTTAACTAAGTTTAATGAAGGACAAGAGGGCTTCTATACAGAAATAGATAAGATGGAAGTTGAATACATGGCTGCTAGAGAAATTGAAGATACAGCAACTATGAATCAAGTTGACCTTGATTATAACGCAGTATCTGAAAAGATAAACGAATATATAGTGGAATATATTGCGGGTAATACTTCAAGTGTGATTGCTCCTTACCTTGCCGTTTCAAATTTATTAAATGGTTTTACAGCAAACCAAATTGATTCGACGCTTACAACATTTTCTAAAGACATTAAAGGTTCAAAGTACATTGTATCAATGCAGGAAAGGTCTGCTAAAATGAGGACTACAGAAATTGGTGCAGTAGCTCCTTTGTTTACTCAAAACGATACTGAAGGTAATCCAATTTCTTTACAAAGTTTTAGAGGAAAGTATTTATTGATTGATTTTTGGGCTTCATGGTGTGGGCCGTGCAGGAAAGAAAATCCAAATGTAGTTGCTGCTTATAATACGTATAGCGATTTGGGATTTGATATCCTTGGTGTTTCATTAGATGATAATGGAGAAAACTGGGTTGCCGCTATTGAAAAAGATGGGTTGACTTGGTCTCAGGTAAGTGATTTAAAAGGATGGGCAAATGAAGTTGGTCAGTTATATGGTATAAACAGTATTCCGCATTCAATTCTTTTAGACAAGGACGGGGTTATTATTGCGAAAAATTTAAGAGAAGAAGAGTTACATAAAAAACTGGAGGAAGTATTGATTTCTGAATAGTAAGAATAGGGACATTTTCTTTCTTTGTCTTATTGCTACATATTTTCTTCTGCAAATTGAATCGAATATTTATTGGAGTCAATGTTTTGACAGACCTACTATTGCTTGGTTATAAAAAGTCATTTTTGAAACAATCACTACATATTTTATTTAGTTATATAATTCTTTTTGCTGTCAAAATCATGTCTATTTCTAGAATAAAATTCACAAGAAGATGGTTTTATAAATATCCACTGATTTTTTAACTATATTAGCTCTATGGCATTCGAGTTGGACATGACGGAAGTAACACCTCAGATATGGTTTGAGGCAAATGAAGGTAATTTTTCATTTACTGGAGTTCTGATGCCAGAAGATGCCTTTGGTTTTTTCACTCCATTGTTTGGTTACATTAACAAATATTTCGAAAACCCGCAGCCAGAAACAAAGTTAGAGGTAAATCTTGAGTACTTTAACACATCTTCATCTAGAATTCTTCATCAATTCATGAAACAATTTACTGATAATCAGTCCGAAAACACAAATATTACTATTGTTTGGAAGTATGAAGCAGACGATCAAGAAATGGAAGAAGTCGGTGAAGAGTTTAAATTACTTTTTAATCAAATAACATTTGAAATGGTGACAATTGAACGTCCAAGAATGTTTGAGGTTATGGGTTAAATGAATTGATTCAATTCTCGATATACCCTATGAATAGGTAATCCCATTACATTATAAAAATCTCCTTCCATCTTTTTTATTCCAACATGTCCAATCCATTCTTGAATTCCGTATGCTCCAGCTTTATCGAAAGGTTTGTAATTCTTTACATAATATTCAATTTCATCAGGTTTAAGTTCATAAAATTCAACTTTGGTTGAGTCATAAAACGAAAGTTCTTTATCTTTTGTTCGGATAGTAACACCTGTTATTACTTCATGCTTTTTCCCACTTAGCAGGCTAAGCATGCGTATAGCATCTTCAGAGTTTTTAGGTTTACCCAATATAAGGCTCTCTAGTATTACAATTGTATCAGCAGTTATTATAAGTTCTTTTTCGTTCGGTTGAAATGGTTTAGATTTTAGCTGAGAAAGATAAATGGCAATTTCACCGCCTTGCAGGTTATTCGGATAAATTTCTTCTACTTCTTTAGATTCTACTTTGAAAATTGGAATTATTTCATTCAATAATTCTTTCCTTCTAGGGGAATTAGAAGCTAATGTTATTTGATATTTTTCGGTCAAATCTATCAGCATATTAAATCGTTATTGCGTGAATATAAATAAATAGTAAAAACCCAAACATGCTTATTTTTATATAGTTTCCAGCCTGTTTGTAGTGTTTTTTTTCTGTTGCTTGATATGATTTAGCAACAGAAAGTAGTAAAGGAAGAACTCCGAATATAGATGCTATAACTAACGAAAGAATAGTAAAATTAAAATAATCAATTCCCGCAATTAGTAATCCTAGAATAAATAGTGTGCAAAGTAGAAAAAAGATTGTGTAGAATTTGGCTGTTTTTATTCCCCAAAGTATCGGGATTGTTTTTAGTCCCTGTGCTTTATCTCCTTTGATGTCTTCGATGTCTTTTACTACTTCCCTTGCAAGTGTGCTAAAAAAGGCAAGAAACGAAAAGGTTGTTATTAAATCTACAGAGGATGCAGATGCATGTGTAAGGCCTTGAATAGAAAGGTAGATAATAGGCACTGTAGCAGAAAGAAGTGCTACGCTTAAATTTCCGATGAATGGAAGCCCTTTTAGACTAAATGAGTACAACCATAAAAGAAAAATACTACATGGAAAAATACAGAAGATATAATTCGATAAGGCAAAAGTAAAACTGAGAATTAAAGCAGTAATATTAAGGATACTATATCCCGTTAATAAAGCTTCCTTACTTAACGTATTTAGCTTGTTTCCTTTGTTGATAATGTCTATTTCTTTGTCGTAGTAGTTATTAATTAAGTAACCAGCTGCGGCTATTAGTAGGGTGGAAATAGTTAAAACTTTTAAGCTGATTAAACTTATTTGATATGATCCTGTAATAAATTCTCGGGAGTTAATGTCAAGTTTCTGCAAAACATAAAATGTAAGAGTAATTGCCAATAAATTAATTGGTCGAATAGCTTTTATAAATTGTAAAAGCATTTTTAAAACCAATCGTTATTAATTTTCAGCACCTGTTCCATTACATCTCGGACACATCCGTCACCGCCGTTTACGTGAGAAATATAATCTGCAACTTCTCTTATTTCTGGTATAGCATCCTTAGGGCAAGTGCCAATACTAACAGATTTTATACAGTCTATGTCTGGCATGTCATCTCCCATGTAAAGTACGTTTTCCAAGGTGATGTTTTTGGATGAGCAATATGAATTTAACGTTTCTAACTTGTTTTCTACTGAAGAAAATATATCCGAAACACCTAAGTAATTCATCATCTTCTCCAACATCTTGGAGTTTCCAAATGTTATTATGGAAACGTTATAGCCTTTTTTAATTGCTCGTCGAATAATATACCCATCTCTTGTGCTGATCGTTCTGGTAATTTCTCCAGAGCCTTCTAAAATGAGCTTACCGTTGGTTAGAACGCCGTCAACATCCAGCACAAAAGTAGTTATTGATTTTAACCTCGTTTTATAATTTGTATTTTTCTCCATGGAATTCTGATAAGATGTATTGACTTAAGTCTTTGTATAATGCTTGAAATTCTTTGTCGCCTGATAAAGCTTCAATGTGATTTTCGATAATAGTAAGATCTCCTCTTCTAGCTGGACCGGTTTGCTGTTGTAGAGGCCTTTCATCATTCGAAAAAGATTCTATTGTTTGTTTGAGAAGTGGCTTTAAAAGGTTGAAGTCAAGACTATTAGAATTACAGTATTCTTTGCTTTTAGAGAGGATGAAGTGGGTGAAATTATTAATGCCAATCGCAGAAATATGCAATGCTTTTTTTTGTGAAGCGCTTAGAATATGCGTGGTCTCTGTTAATTTTTCTGCAACATCTAATAGCGATTTTATAACCGCTGTATCTTTCGATTCTATAATTATCGGAATGCTATTAAATTCGACATAAACATTTTTATTGAAGGTTTGTAAAGGGTAGAAACTTCCTGTTTTCGAAGAGAATTTAGCTAGTTTGGTTGTTTCATAACTCCCGGAAGTATGTACAACTAACTGATTTGCAAGATTTAATCCTTTTAAGTAAGTGTCAATAATATCATCTTTCAAGGAAATAATATATAAGTCAGAAGTTTGATGTAGTTGGTTAAGTTGATCAATTCCCCTCGCATTAACTTTTGAAGCTAATTCAATTGCATTTTGTAGCGTCTGACTTAGAATGGTATCTATTGTAAATCCGTTAGCATTAAGAGCAATAGCTAGATGAGTAGCTACGTTTCCCGAACCGATAAATGATATTGTTTTTATTTTTGTCAAAGTGGTGATTTGCGTAACAAAAGTAAAAGAAGCGTTTGTAATATCTATCCTTTATTGAATTCTTTCTAAATTTAGAGCCAATTAAAGGAATGAAATGAAAATAATTGCTGCAATTCTACTACTATTATTGTTTTTTGGTTGTCAAGGAGAAAAATCTTCAAGCACAATTTTAACTTACGAAAGCGGAAAAGTAAGAGGTCAAGGAAAAGTTTCTGATACTTTGAAGATTGGTGCTTGGGTTTTTTGGTACGAGAATGGAATTGTTAGAGATACAAGTAATTGGACCAATGACACACTGGATGGTGTATTTGTTTCGTTTCACAATAATGGAAGAAAGGCTAGTGCTGGAGAATATGAAATGGGGAAAAGAACAGGAGAATGGAAATGGTGGGATGACAAAGGTCATCTTCAAGAGTGGAGCTTTTGGGAAGCTGGAAGTCCCGATGGATTTGCTACTACCTATTATGAAAATGGTATTGTAAGAACGGAAGGTGAATGGCTTTACGGAGCCCTTGATGGAGAGTTGAATATGTACGATATAGAGGGAACGTTGACAGAAATTACTAAATATCATAATGGACTCAAAGAAGGGGAGGCACGACTGTTTTATCCGAATGGTCAATTAGAAATAAAAGGTCAATTTATCGGAGATAAGCAGGAAGGTTTGTTTACCACATATTATAAGAATGGTACTTTAAAAAGTGAGATTAGTTGGTCTAAAGGTTTTATGGAAGGAGAAAGTGTGGAATATGATTCAGTAGGAATTAAAATCGGATGGGGGACATATTTGAATGGTTCTAAAACGGAAGATTGGAGATATGAAGCAACCAATTAGTTAAAACTTGTATCTTATCAATAACCTAAATAAATGCCAAGAATTAAATCAAACATAATCGCTCTTACTATTTGTATTTTTCTAATTAATCTACTAAGCTTAGATTTTTCAGCTCAAAAATATGGTTTTGAAAGAGTCGATTCAGTTACTGTAAAAGTTGGAGGAGTTGCGTTGAATTATCCATGGGTTGGAGGAATTAACGCAGCGCAGTTTTCGACTATTCATTTAAATACTGATACAATTGAAGATTTATTTATTTTTGATAGAACTGGAAATAAGGTTTTAACCTTTGTTAACAGTGGAATTGGCAGTGGGTATGTTTATGCACCTGAATATGAAAATAAATTTCCAGCTCTACAATCGTGGGCTCTTTTAAGAGATTATAACTGCGACGGTAAAAAAGATATTTTCAGTTATGTGTCTGGAGGAATTGGAGTCTGGAAGAATACAAGTTTCGGAGGGCTTGTGAGTTTTGAGAACGTTTCTAATAACGGATCGACACCTTATGTCATATCCAATCAGTATGGAAATTATGTTAATTTATATGTAAGTAAATCAGATATTCCAGACATTAATGATATTGATGGAGATGGTGATTTAGATGTTTTGACTTTTGGTGTGATTGGGTCTAGAGTGGAGTACCATAAGAACCTCTCGGTAGAAGAAGGATTTGGCTGTGATAGCTTGTATTATGAGTTAAAAAACGAATGTTGGGGGCACTTTATGGAGACTGGCTTTGGAACCAATACTGCCGTTTTATTTGATACTTGTTCAGTTGGAATTTCAGACCCTCAAAAAGGGAGTGAGGTTTTAAAGCATGCTGGGTCTACATTACTAACGATGGACTTAAACAACGATGGTGTTAAAGATTTAATCTTAGGAGATGTTAGTTTTAATAACCTAGTAGCCTTAACAAATGATAATTTAGGTATAAATATGAATACTTCGTTTCTATCTCAAGACACCGCTTTTCCATCTAATACAGTGTCTGTTGATATGCAGATTTTCCCTGGGTCTTTTTATGAAGATTTGAATAATGACAACATCAATGATTTAATTGTGTCTCCAAACTCCGATAATGAAACAGAGAATTATGAAAGTGTTTGGTATTATAAAAATTTCGGCACTAACACATTGCCTTTATTTGGGCATATACAAAATGATTTTTTGCAAGATGAAATGATTGAAAAGGGAAGGAGTGCTTTTCCTGTATTATTTGATTATAATAATGATGGCTTAACAGATTTGTTTATTTCTAATTTTGGAATTTTTGATATGTCAGCTCCGGATAATTATAGAAGCCAAATGGCATTGTATCAAAATGTTGGCTCGCCTTCTTTTCCAGAATTTCAATTGGTATCTGATGACTTCCAAAGTTTATCAGGACTAGGTTTAGGTAACGGGATTTACCCAACGTTCTCAGATATGGATAATGATGGAGATGTTGATATGATTTGTGGCACACATGACGGGTATATTCATTATTTCATGAATACTTCAGGAAGTTTAAATTCAATGAATTTTGTGTTAATAGCTCCGCAGCTGCAAGACGACAATAGCACCCCTATTGATGTAGGTTATGCTGCCAAGCCCTATTTATTTGATATAGATAACGATTTAGACTTTGATTTAATAATTGGTGAGGAGAATGGTAATTTGAATTATTATGAAAACATGGGAAGTTCGAGTAGTTATGCGTTCAGGTTCCGTACAGAAACGTTTGGAGAGATTGACGTAAGTGAATGGTGGACAACAATTGGTAACAGTATCCCCGTTTTATTCAAGGACTCGATGAATGAAACACAAATGTTTGTTGGAACAGAAACTGGAGCAGTATTTCATTATGATAACATTGAGAGTAATTTAACCGGGGCATTTAATGTGGTAGACACTTTGGTTGCAAATATTAACATTGGTCCAAATGCAGCTCCTGCATTAGGTAATCTAAATGGAGACAACTTTCCTGATATGATTGTAGGGACAAAAAGAGGTGGTGTTGCTTTATATATAGGGAATCCAACTTTTATTTCAACTTTTGAGGAGTTGGTTGCGGAAAATATATTTAAAGTTTATCCCAACCCAACAACAGGATTATTAACTGTTGTGAATCCATTTAATTCACCAATACGATATCAAGTATTTAGCAGTATTGGGAAGTTAGTGCAATCTGGAGAAATGAAAAACCTATTAGAATTAAGTAATTTGAATTCAGGAATGTACTTTGTTCTTTTTGAAAAGAAAGATGTTAAAGAGGTTTTAAGAGTTATAAAAAACTAAGCATCTAGGCTATTGTCCATTTCATTGAGTAGTCCTAAAATTACTGAAATCAACTGTTTGGTTTCTTCATTAGGCTGTTCGAAGTAATCGTTAATTATCAATTTTGATTCTGATATTTTTTCTTCATCAAAGGGTCCTTCAAGATTTTCTAGCACAGTTAAAGCTTCAAAAGCGACCATATAGCTGCTGCTGCAGGCAACTTCCACAATTTCTGGCAAATATTCTATTGGATTAAGTCCAGCGCTCCAAAGAGCACCCAATATCACCTCCTTTAATTCATTGTTGCAGTTCTTAAGTCTCTCAATTAAAATATTGGTGCCGTCAGTTACCTTTAATTCATTCAAAAGACCTTTTATTACTTTTTTTACAGACGCATGCTTAGTTGATGAATATAGCGTTAGAATAGGTTCAATCATTTGGTCATTCCCTTTCCCTTTTACCTTTTCAAGTGTTTTAAGTAACTTTGGTTCACTCGTAACAGTAAGTTCTGTTTTAAGCTGTTCGATGATTTTTGATTCGGTTTCCATTAACAGAAATAATTAGGATAATAAATTTGCGCAAAAATAAGCATAAAAAAAGGGAGTCTTAAGAAAGACTCCCTGAAAAAAAAATTGCCGTAAAGCAACATTTCTTTACTACCCCTAAGACAAATGTATAGATATAAATTAACGCAACAAATGAAATTAGCCTAACTCCGTTTTATTGTCGATGAGTAAAGATATTTGTCGATGAAAGAAATGCGCTTAATCAAATTAGTTACGAATTCCGAAAATTGCACTTCCGACTCTAACCATTGTAGAACCCTCTTCTATAGCTAATTTATAATCTCCACTCATGCCCATAGAAATAGTTTTGAAGGTTTCGCTTTGTTTGAAGAAGCCATTGTTTAATTGCGTGAATATGTGTTTTAAGCTAGCAAATTCGTTTCTAACTCGTTTTTCACTGTTGGTAAAGCTAGCCATTCCCATTACGCCAACTATATTTATGTTTTTAAGACTTGAAAATTCATTGGAAGTAAGTAGGTGTTGACCTTCTTCTAATGATAATCCAAACTTAGATTCTTCCATGGCGATGTGGAATTGCAATAAGCAATTAATTATGCGTTTGTGTTTTTGGGCTTGTTTATTTACTTCTATTAAAAGTTTTAACGAGTCTATACTGTGGACTAAACTCACATATGGAGAAATGTACTTTACTTTATTACTTTGCAAATGACCTATGAAATGCCATTCAATATCTTTCGGTAAAAGTTCAGCTTTGTTCTTTAACTCTTGTGCCTTGTTTTCTCCAAATATTCGTTGGCCAAAACTATATGCTTCTTCTATAAGTTCGTTCGGTTTGGTTTTAGAAACCGCAACCAAAGTAACGTGAGAAGGAATGCTGTTTTTTATATTTATAAGGTTTTCTTTAATCATGTTTTAAAAGCATTAAGCATTTAGGGGCAAAGTATTAGGTGTTTTCGTTGGATAGTTAATACGTTGAGAATTTCGTTTACTTTATACATTTTTTTCTAGCCAATCGAAGACTAGTTTATAAACTTCTTCTTTGTTTGTTTCGTTTAACATTTCATGTCTACCCTCAGGGAAAATAGTTAATTCAATATTCTCAACACCGGCTCGTTTCATTTTGTCGTGCACCTCTTTAGGTCCTTTGCCATAATTTCCAACAGGGTCCATGTCGCCTGCAAAGAGTAGGATAGGAGTTTGTTTGTTTAACTTTAACATGTTGGAAAAGTCGTTCATATCCAAAACGCCATGCAATAAGTCTGTGTAAAATTGAGAGGTGAAGATCTGCATAGAATATGGGTCAGCCATGTATTTGTCTACAATCGCCTCATCCCTTGTTAGCCAATCTTTTTCCGTTCTAGCATTTTTGTATTTTTTATTGAAATCTCCAAATGCTAATTTCGTCATGAATTTGGACCTTTTCTTTTTACCGGTAAGTTTCATATTTATTTTAGCTACACTTTTTCCAATTATACCTATTAATCCCGGGTGCCCTGCAGTTGCAGAGTATATATATCCATCTGCTAATTCTGTGTCGGTATAAGCAACATTTCGGGCAATAAAAGACCCCATACTATGTCCTAAAATGAAAAGAGGAAGCTTTGGGCTTTCTTTTTTGAAACGGTAACTCAGTCCAATAATGTCTTTTACAACTTTATTCCAACCATTTTCCATTGCCAATTGTCCTACATTTTCGAGGTTTCCAGCAGTTTTACCGTGTCCTCTAAGATCGCTAGAATATACTAAATAGCCTTGGTTGTTGAGTTCTGAAGCAAAATGATCATAACGATCTGCATGTTCACCCATTCCATGTACAATGTGGATAATCGCTTTGGGTTGTTCACAATCCCATTTATAGGTAACAAGCTCATTTCCGTCATGAGTTTTATAAGTGTTGTTGGAGTAATTCATTTTGCTAAAATAGTAATTGTTATGCGCATCTTGTTAAGAGTTTTTTGTATTAACGCAGAAACAAACGAATAAATCTCTTTACCACCTTAGAAGCTACAGTAAATGTTATTTTAATATTTTTAACTTAAAAACTTATAGTCTATTACTATACTTATCATTAATTTCGCACCTCAATTTTAGCTAATGCAAGCACTTTATACATTTCTTTTTTCATCGCGTTTAATGGGGATGTTACTTTTTATATTTGCTTTTGCTGTAGGAGGAGCAACTTTAATTGAAAATTCCTATGATACGGTAACTGCTAAAGTATTAGTCTATAATGCTCGTTGGTTCGAGGTAGTTCTTTTGCTGTTGGTAATTAATTTCATTGGAAACATTGGAAAGTATCGTTTGTTTCAAAAAAAGAAAATTTCCAGTCTAATATTTCACTTTGCTTTTATTATCGTGATTTTAGGAGCAGGAGTTACTCGATATACAGGTTTCGAAGGCGTTATGCCTATAAAAGAAGGTGAGACATCTAATACGATGTTTAGCGCTGAAGCATATTTGCAAATTTACATTCGTGATCAAGCGCAAGAAAAGCAGTATACTTATGACAATCTGTTGCGCCTAACAACTATCACAGACAATTCATTTTCTGTCCCAATAGAATTTCCTGGAAAAGATAAAATTGAAGTTTCTTATAAACGGTTTATAAAAAACGCAATTGTAGAATTACAAGAAGATGTTGATGGAGGTGAGGATGTTCTCGAAATAATGTTGGCTGGGCGTCAAAAATTACAACTGAAAAATGGGGAAGTAAGGGATTTTGAAGGACTAGCTTTTGCCTACAATAATAACTCTCGAAAAGATGCTATACAGTTTATAGGAAATGGAGATAATTTACAAATATATTCACCTGTTGACATTTTGAGTAGAAACATGCTGGCGCTGTCTGTAGAGGATAGAAGCAAAGAAACGAGTGAATTAGGATTTGATACTTTAAAAAGAGATTCCGTTCATCAAATAGGGTTACGGTATTTGTTATTTACTGAAGGGAACCAAATAATGGTAAATAAATTTTACGAAAATGCAAAATCTGTAATCCGTGAAGCTGAAGAAGAAAAGAAAGGGCAAGATGTATTGGTTGTAAATTTGAATTATCAAGGAGAAGATGTCGAAATCCCACTTTTCGGTGGACAAGGGTACACTCCAGAATATGCTAGACATCAGCAAGGAGATTTATTATTTAAGTTCGGGTATGGTTCACGTGAGATTAAAATTCCATTTTCAATTCGCCTGGATGATTTTGTTCTGGAAAAATATCCCGGAGGAATTAGTCCTTCATCTTTTTTAAGTCACGTAACTCTAGTAGATGATAAGGTTGGTTTGGAAAAACCACATACAATTTTCATGAATAATGTTATGGATTATGGGGGATATCGTTTTTTTCAATCATCTTATGACCCAAAGGATGAATTAACTACCATATTATCTGTAAATCATGATTTTTGGGGTACGTGGATTACTTATGTTGGCTACATATTCTTGGCACTTGGGTTTTTATTGGCATTATTTAATCCAAATGGCCGTTTTAGAGACTTGTTAAAGAAGGTGATTAAGATGCATAAAAAGGACGTAGGAAAAGCATTGACTGTATTACTAATGTTTGCATCTTCCAATGTATATTCTCAAATAGAAGTTGTAAGTCCGGAGGCGGCTGATAAGTTTGGGAGAGTTTTTGTATTGAGTAATGATCGGTTTCAACCAAGTCATTCTTTAGCTTATGATATTTTTCATAAGGTAAGTAAGAAGGATAAGTTTGAATTTGATTCAGTTGGAAAGGTAGATGCCATGCAACTGTATATGGATATACCTCTTAATCCGGTGTATTGGGCTCAACAAGAGTTAATTTACATAAGAGGCAATACTGGTGTTAGAGAACTATTGGGGATTAATGGGGCTTATGCTTCTGTTAATGATTTTATGGCGGACAGCATTACTTGGAATATTAAACCAGAATTAATTGAGAAGTTTAAAGAATCAAACGCAAAGAAACCTATTGAGCAAAATGGTTTTGATAAAGAATTATTAAAAGTTAACGAAAGGTTGAATATTCTTTTAATGACTTTCTATGGTCAGATGTATGTTATCGTTCCAGTTGAAGGTAGTTTAACTAATAATTGGGTCAGTGTTATCGATTCTGCCGCTTTCCTTCCTGTTGGAAATCATTTCGAAGGGGTTGAGTTGAGCTATGCTTTGCAATTTAAAGCCTACATGATTTACTTAGATTCTGCAAAAACAAATGGAAATGATAGTATCCCTGAAAAGATATTAAACAACTTGATCCAGCAGCAACGCGAATGGGATGTTGATGGCTTGTTGCCTTCTGAAAACATGGTAGAACTGGAAATTTACTACAACAAAACAAATATCTTTAAAACCCTAGAAAGGGCTTATTCAATACTTGCTTTATTCCTTTTAGTCCTTACAATAATTCAAGTATTAAAAGAAAAAGCAAGCAAGATACTAAATTCCGTAATTTGGTTATTGGTAGCGGTTGTTGCGGTTTGTTTTGCTTATCATTCCTTCGGGCTTGGTTTAAGGTGGTATCTTACTGGCCATGCTCCATGGAGTAATGGTTACGAAGCATTGGTGTTTATTTCTTGGGGAAGTTTACTTATTGGTTTTGTGTTCATGAAATACACAAAGTTAATATTAGCGGCTACGGTTTTAATCGCATTTTTAATTTTAATGACGGCAGGCCATAGTAGTTTTGATCCTCAATTGACAAGTTTACAGCCTGTATTAAAGTCTTATTGGTTAATTATTCATGTAGCATGTATAACGCTTAGCTATAGCTTTTTTGGGGTTGGATTTATATTAGGGTTAATTAATTTGTTTTTCTATTTGTTAAAGAATAAGTCAAATGATAAGCGTATTTCAAGAAGTATATTGTTGCTTACGCATATTAACGAAATGGTAATAATAATAGGGATTGTTCTAGCTGCAGTAGGAACCTTTTTAGGTGGGGTTTGGGCAAATGAATCGTGGGGGCGTTATTGGGGATGGGACGCCAAAGAGACATGGGCTCTTGTCATTGTATTGATATATGCAATTGTATTGCACTTAAGGTTTATGCCTGGTAAAGCAAAAGGGAAGTTAACTTTTAATCTTGCTTCAATATTTGCATTTTCTACGGTATTAATGACTTTTGTTGGGGTTAATTATTACTTGTCAAAAGGTTTGCATAGCTATGCTAGGGGAGAAACTCCAGCTTTTCCAATGTGGGTTTGGGTAATAATTTTTGTGCTAATAGCTCTTTCTTTTATCGCTATTCGAAAGGAAGCAAAGTCCAAGGCTTTAAAGGCTTAATAAGTTAATGTTTAGTTTTGGTAGTAAATGCAATCCTTGATTCTTTCTTGTATGTAAGTTAAATCATCGATTGATTTACTGTATCGATGCTCAATTTTTTGGTAAATAACCTTAGCATTCCCATAGTTGCCTAGGATGAATTCTTGGTCGGCTTTTTCGAGTAATAAGCGTGCATTGACGCTCATCATTCTCTCATCTAATTCATCTTCTAGAATTTTTTCAATTTCTCCAATTTTCTTACTTGCATAGATGTCATTAATATCATGTTTGTATAGCCACATAAACTGGTAATGCCCCATTTCGTAATTTCCAATCAGAAAATTAGAGTCAGCTTCTTTTCTAAGTTGACCCCAATCTTTCGTTTTTTTATCGCGTGTAATAAAATAGTTAGCACTTTTTATTCTAATACTGCATAGATTACACTCTTTGTCGATAACTAAGGCTGTTTCAAATTTTAATTTAGCGGCCTTAAATTTCTCTAGTTGGTATAACGAATCACCTTCATAAACAAGTTGATCAAACACTTTAATTTCCTCAACTAATTGTAGTTTCAATCTGTTGAAATGTCCTTTTGCTAGGGTGTCATCTTTAAAGTCTGTGCTTGTTCGTTCAAATAAACGCATAGATTTAAATAAATCTCCATTGTCAAAATAGAATTTTGCTAGTTCAATTTCTGATGTGTATTCTTTTCGATTTCTACGTGCATCCATTACCAGAAGTTTTTTTTGTATTTCTGGTGAATCCTTAATTATAGCGCTAATTCTATTAGCAGGATAATCAAAATGATCTTCGCTATTTAATGCTTGTTCAAATGCGCTTATTGAAGCAATTTTACAGCATGACTTTAAACTATCTCCGGTTGTCAAAAGTTTTATAAATTTAGGATTGGGGCATGAATAAGCTTGTAAACTATCACAAGTAATAATTTTACTTTCAATTAATTTATCTATGCTTCCAGCTGATGTTTCTGCAGGAGTAAATGATTTTGCTAGATTATAATAATAGTTAGCTTGGGAGTAATTTTCATCTATTAAAAAGCCATCCGCTTTTTTCAAAACAATAGAAACAGTATCGGACTGCCCAAATGACTGAAAAGTAAATAATAATAAAGGGAAGAGAACTAAAACCCGCATTACGTTATTTTAATTTTATTCAATTCGGTTAATTTTATAATATTCTCATCAA